>JAKBCB010000271.1 GCA_021808185.1 Pseudomonadota bacterium | reverse complement strand
GGCGGCATGGAGGCCGCCAGCACGGCCTGTGCCATGGCCTCGGCCTGCGTCTCTGCCGCAGCCGTCGCGGCTGCCGCTGCTTTTGCCTCCGCGCTTGCGATGGCCGCAGTGACCTGCTCGGACATGGCCACCCTGCCCGATGCGATCGCCGTCGGGTCGGCCAGATCGAGCAGGATGCCGTGGCCCGCGGGCACCGTCGCCGCCCCGCCGACGCCGTCAATGTGGCTCGGCCAGGTGATCGCGTATTTGCCGCCGATCTGGCGCGACTGCGCGAGGTCCAGGGTCCAGCGGAGGTCCTCGGTGCTCGGAACGGTGTCCGCCAGCAGCGCGAGGAGCAATCGCGCGTCCGGACGCAGCGCGCGCACCAGTTCCAGCACAGTTGGCACGAAGGTGCTGGCGTTCGGGTCGCAGCCGATGGCCACGGCCCAGTCGAGCGCTCCGGTGTTGCACGGCAGGCTGCCCCCGCCATACGGCATCACCAGCCGCGCATGGCCGAAGGCACTGTGTGCATGGCCGAAGCTTTCGGCGGGCACGTAGAACCGCGTCTCGCCCAGCGGCGCGAGGTCGGCGATCAGTTGCGCATCCGCTCCCGGCGCCAGCAGCACCGCGCCGCGCGTGGTTCTGGTCGCGACCGCCGCGATCGTGTCGCGGATGGTCGCCAGCACGTCCGCCGCCGGCAAGGCGCGTGCCGCCGTCACGTCCATGCGCCGCGCGGGGGCGATGCGTTGCAGCGCGCGCTCGGCCAGCAGGGCTGGGGAATGGGCGGACATGCATTCCGGTTCCGGCAGGTCGCGCGGGCATTGCGTGGCCCAGCGGTTGCTGGTCCACCAGCAATTGCCGCACACGGGCGGCGCGATGTTGTCGTTTTGCGGGTAGCCGAAGAAACCGACTGGCGTGGGGCCGAAGGCGACGACGCTGCGCGTGTTCATAGCGCGCGCGAGATGCACCAACCCGCCCTCGGTATCGACATGCACCGAGGCCATTTTCAGCATGAAAGCGGTCTCGATCAGCGAGGTCTTGCCGCGCAGGTCGATGTCCACTCCGTCCACCAGGGTTTCGTGCGCCTCGCCAAGCTGCACCACCTTCAGTCCGGAGGCGGCGATGCCAGCAGCGATCTTGTTCCATGCCTGGGTGGGCAGGTTCTTGGTCTGCACCCCGCCGGCGGCCGCCATCTTCTTGTCCGAGCCGTGATGGATCGTGGCGAAGGCGATGCCGCTCAGCTCCGGCACGATGTCCGCGAACCAGTCCGGGATGAAAAAGTCCACCTCCGAGTCGGCCTGGATCGGCAGCGACGACGTCATGCCCACGAGGCCGAGCTTGTTCAGGCCACGCGCCATGACCTCGTTGGCGAAGACGTTGTTCAGGTGCGGCCATTGGTACCGCACGAAGCGTTGCCACTCGGCGGCACGGTAGCTGGCGGTGTTGACGAAGTCGCGCGGTGCGCGGGACAGCGGTGGCGTGGTGTACGTGACGCAGTAGCGCACCTCGGCCACCAGATCGAACACATCGAGCATGTGCACGGTGTGCACGAACTCCGGCAGGTTCGGCCCTTCGAGGAACAGCGTGCCGGCGACGAACGGGTTGCCCGCCATCACCTCGTGCACCGCCGGATTCTCGTGCAGGACGAAGATCTGGCAGTTGCCGAGCATCAGGAACAACTCGCGCACGATAGTACCGAGATACAGCAGATCGCCGATACCGCCCGAGCCCCATACCAGCACGCAGAGCGGGCCGGGCGCACCGTCATGCGGCATGGTGCCGAAAATATTGCCGCTCAGGCCGCGCCGGGACAATTCGCCGAGCCACAGGTCGCGCCGCCGCGTGAGGCTCATGCTGCGCACGATGCTGCCGAGGTAGCCGCGCGCCTCGTCGGCCAGCGGCGAGCCGGCCAGTGCGTTCAGGTCCTGGCTGAGCCGTTCGCCGAGCAGGCGTAGTTGCGCCTGGAGGGCGTCGCGCTGCACGCCCATCGCGCGGTGCGAGCGTTCCAGTTCGTCGATGCGCGCAAGCGCCGCGGTCAGCGATTCATCGACGAAACCTCGGTGGAGCGTCTGTAGGGTCTTGCCCGGGGCGGGCGGCGCCATGCGGCCGGGCGCGATGGCCCGCTCGCGGGCGCGATGTTGGCCTGATATCGGCGCGAGTGGCTCTGTCAGCGTCCCCAGCAGCTTGGGCGCGGTGGCGGAGGAGCGCGCCACCACCCGGATGCTGTGCGGTCTGCCGTCGAACACGTCCTCCGGCAGCGAGAGGCTGAATCCGCAGAAGCCGTCGCCGAAGCCGGCCGCCTTGACGTCGGCCCGCATCCGGTCCGCCGGCCCGATCGCCAGCAGCCGCTCGCCGTCCAGCACCCGGACCTCGACGGGCCGGTGCGGCGCCGCCGCATCCACCGCCCAGCCTTCCAGCAAGCCCTGTGGGTCGATGCCGTCGATATGTCCGCGCAGGCTCTCGCCACGCACCGCCGTCGCGGCAGCGGACCCGTGTGGGGTCTGGGGCTGGGGGCTTGTCCCGGGGCTGCGGAGGTCATTCATGGGGCTTGCCGGCTCCTGCTTGGTCCCAGACCGTGTCTAGTTTTCTTGCCGGGGCCGAGCAAGCGCTACGCCACCTGGGTGGCCGGCCAGTGCCTGCCACGGCTTAGCCGCGGCTGGTGGCCTTCACGGTCGGGGCTTCTGGTGCTGCGTCCGCACCGAGGGTGGTGGCCGCCGCTTCTTCCAGCATGCCGCGTACCGTGCGCAGGAACGCAAACCCATCGGCTGTGCAGGCCACCAGCACGCTGCGCTTGTCGCGCGGGTCGGCAACGCGGCGCGACAGTCCGAGCGCGCCGAGCCGGTCGAGCACGCGCGAGACGGCGGGCTTGGGAAGCTGGGTGCGCTCGGCGAGGCCGCGGACAGTGTGCGGCCCTTCCTCGACATAACAGATGAGAAAGACGGCGAACTGCCGCGCCGTGAGGTCGGCGCCTTCGCGCCGGATCAGCGCAACCAGGGTCTCCCGCAGGATGCTCGGGAGCGTGCTTTCAGTGTCGGTGGGCCGTCGCATGGGGAACCTTCTCCAGTCTCTTTCTTGCTTTATTACGCGAAATTTGGGAATGGTCATACCCCCAACGCATCGAAAGGCGCGATCGTGGCGATCACTCGCCGCCGCTGGAGGCAAGTCTGCTGCCCTCGGCCCACTGCCACGCGAGCAGACCCGGCAGCCCGGCGAGGATCTCGCGCGCCCGCTTGACCACCGACAGAGCCACGGCAACCTCCGCTGGCACGCCGACGAGACCGCCGACCAGAAGGAATCCGCCTTCCTGGATGCCGAGCGCCCCCGGAACGGCGAAGCCCGCGCTGCGGGCCGCCATGCCGAGGCTCTCGATCACCAGCGCCTCGGCGAATCCGGTCGGACGACCGATCGCCGCGAGCGCAAGCCAAGTCTCGCCGACGCCGAGCAGCCATGCAAGCAAGTGCTCGCCGCTCGCGCGCAATAACGCGCCGCGCCGCCGCTGCAAGCGCATCAGGTGCGCATGCATGCCGCGCACGTCCAACACCGGCAGGCCGGGCACGAGGGTCGCGAGCCGCGTTGCCAGCCGCTCGATCGCCGCGAGCATGCCGGCGCGCTGCGCCAGCACGAACCCGGCGACGCCAGCCCCCATCAACGCCAGCACGCCCCCGAGCCATGGGCGCAACGACTGCTCGGCGCCGATCCCGGCCAGCACCGCGATGCCGAGCAGGGTGAACACGAATTGCGTCAGCGCCTCGACCGTCATGTCGAGCGTGGTGCCGGCGCCGGCGGCGGCCAGCGTCACGCCGCGATGCCGCAGCAAGCGGATGCCGACCAGCACGCCGCCGATCTGCGCCACCGGCAGCAGCGAGTTCACCGCTTCGCGGATCCAGCGGATGCGCACCCAGGCCCAGGCGCGCGGCGCGCCGCCGCCGCTGACATCGCGCCACGCCAAGCCGGACAGCACGATCTGCCCCGCGTGCAGCGCCAGCAAGGGCGGCAGCGTCCAGCCCGCCCGCAGCACGGCGCTAGCGACCGCGCCCGCGCCGACCCACGCGATCAACGCGACCAGGGCCGCGCCACCGAGGCCGACGGCGATACGCCCGGCATGCGGCAGGCGTCTGGCGATGCTAGCCAATGGCGCCCGCGATCCCGCCCCACACGCCGAGCGCGCAGGTGACGGTCGCGACGGCGACGGCGACCCACAGATAGCCGCCGCGCAGCCGATGCGCGGGCGGCAGCGCGCGAACGGCGAGCAGGATCAGCAGGCCCAGCACCAGAGGCAGCAGCAGCGCGTTCATCACCTGCACACCGACATTGAGCGACACCAGATCGGGCGCCGCCCAGATCGCCCCCGCGCCCCCGACGACGCAGACGGAAAACACCGCATAGAACCAGGGCGCCTTGGATGGGTGGTATTCCAGCGAGCGCCGATAGCCCGCCACCTCGCCCAATCCCCAGGCAAGCGCGAGCGAGGCGACGATGGCCGCCACCAGCGCGGCGCCCAGCACCCCGAGCCCGAACACCACGCGTCCGGCGGTGCCGCCGAGGAACGGGGTCAACGCCGCGCTGAGGTCGCCAATCGTGTCCAGGCTCGGCTGCCGCGCGTTTCCCGCCAGCGTGGCGGCGGCGGCGATCAGCACCGCCGCCATCACACATTGCGTGACGATGGCGCCGAGGGCCGTGTCCCACCGCGCCGCCGCGTAGTGCTCCGGCTGCAGGCGCTTATCGGCGATGGCGGATTGCTGGTAGAAAATCATCCAGGGCATGACGACCGCACCAATATTGGCCGCGGCCAGATAAAGATAGCCGGGATCGCGCAGCGGAATGGCGAGGGACTGCGCGGCCATACGTCAGGTCCGGGTGGGCCGCCCAGGCGACGCCGAAGAACGCCAGTTCGAACAGCCCGATCATCATCGCCGCGCGCTCGACCCGGCGATACGACCCGGTCAGCACGATGCTCAGCAGGCACACCACCGCGAGCGGCAGCGTGATCGAGCGGGAGACGCCGAACAACTCGCCCACGCCCGCGACGCCGGAAAACTCGGTCAGCAGCGCCCCCCCGGTCGCGACCGCGAGGCCGGCGGCGGAAATCCACGCCCAGACCGGGCCGAACGTCTCGCGGATCAGTTCGCCATGGCCGCGCCGGGTGAAGATGCCGAGCCGCACCGTCAGCTCCTGCACGATATATAGCACCGGGATCAGCGCCACTTGCAGCAGCAACAGGCGGTAACCCCACTGGACCCCGCTCTGGCCCGCCGTGACGATGCTGCCGACATCGGTGTCCGCCAGCATGACCACGAGTCCCGGGCCGAACACGGCCAGGAAGCGGGAGCGGGCGGCGGCGATCTGCGACATGCGGCCTCAGTTGCGAATGAGTGGCATTTGCGCTGTACGCTTCCGTCGCGCGGCCTGTCAAACCGCCGCCGATTGATCCCGGGCGCGGGTTGGCGGAGAAAGGCGGCCCCACAAGCGAACGCCACCATGCCCGAATTGCGACTGCATAACAGCCTGACCCGCCGCCGCGAGACCTTTGTTTCGCTCGATCCGGCGCATGTGCGCCTGTATGTGTGCGGGCCGACGGTGTACGACCTCGCGCATCTGGGCAACGCCCGGCCGGTGGTGGTGTTCGATGTGCTGGCCCGGCTGCTGCGGCGGCTGTATC
>JAKBCB010000270.1 GCA_021808185.1 Pseudomonadota bacterium | reverse complement strand
CACGGAAATGATCAGCAGGCTGCGGCCGAGCAGGCTGCGCGGCAGCACCTTCTTCACCACCCGGCTCTGCTCCGGCAGCGTCACCCGCATCGCGCATCCTCCGTGGCTTGCCCGCCAGCTAATCCGCGCCGGGCGCCGCCGTCCAGGGCGCCGGCTTGCGGCCCGCGCCGGGGTGCTGCAATGGTCCGCGCCATGATCGATCTGTCCCGCGCGCGCGCCGTGCTGCGCCCGGCCGAGCGCGTGCCCGCGCCGGCGGGGCCGTTGCTGCCGCGCGGCGGCGAGGTGGCCGTGGTGCAGCCATTGCCCGGCATCGGCGACATGATCTGGCATCTGCCGCATATCCGCGCCATCGCGGACGCGGTCGGCGCGCCGGTGACGCTGGTCACCAAGCCAGGCTCCGCCGCTGACCAGATCTTCGCCGCCGAGCCGAGCGTGGGCCGCGTGCTCTGGCTGCGCGGCGGCACCAAGGGCCACCGTGCCCCCGTCGGCCTCGTCGCCGATCTGCGCGCGGAGTCATTCGACGCGCTGGTGCTGCTGCACCATTCGCACACGCTGGCGCTGGCGGCGGCGCTGGCCGGCATTCCGGCACGGCTGGGCTACGGGTTCGGAACGCAGCGGCTCTGGCTCAACCGCCCGCCCTTCCTGCCGGCCAAGGCACTGCCGCTGCACCCGTACGAGCAGGCGAGCGCATGGCTCGCCGCCGCCGGCATCGTTCCCGCCGATGCCGAGCCGGTGCTGCCGGTGCCGGCCGCGGCCGCGGCCGCCGTGCGCGCCCGCATCGGCGCGGGGGACGCGCCCGTGGCCATCGGCATCGGCAGTTCCGAACCGGTGAAGCAATGGGGCGCCGAACGGTTCGCCGCCCTGCTCGGCCTGCTGCGCGCCGCCGGCTGGTCGCGGTGCTTTCTGGTCGGCGGCGGGGCGGAGGCGGCGCTTGCCGCCGAGATCGTCCAGCGCGCCGGCAGCCCGTCGCCCGAGCTTGCGATCGGCTGGCCGCTGCCGGAGGTGGCGGCGCTGCTGGCGCGCTCGGCGTTCTATGTCGGCAACGATACCGGTGTCGCCAACATCGCCGCGAGCGTGGGCGCGCGCAGCTTCGTGCTGTTCGGGGCCACGCCGCCGTTCGACCACAGCAGCCGCATCGTGCCCATCGTGCCGGCGAGCGGCGTGGACCGGGTGCATGGGATGACCCGCATCGCGCCCGAGGACGCAATGCGGGTCATCCAGGCATCGGGCTAGGCAAGGCCAGGGGTTTCCCCCCGGCCCTCAGAACGCCACGCGCGCCGTCATGATCCAGGCATGATCGTACAGCGGCGTCAGCACCGGCTCGGTGGTCAGCTTCGGCGTCACCGCGAACTGATAGCCGCCGCCGATGATCCCCTTTGCCCGCCCGAACAGGTCGAACCGGCCCAGGATCAGGCCCGGCGTCAGCATCACCTGTGTCTTGCCGTTGCGCAGGCCACCCGACCATTGCGTGACGTTGGTCTCGAACTCCGGCCAGAAATAGGTGAAGGCGTGATACTGGAACGTGGTGTTCCACAGATAGGCGGTGCCCAGGATATTGGCCTGGGACATCGGGATCTGGATGCCCAGCGTGGACTGGATGTCGAAATCGCCCCAGCCCTTGCCGCCGGCGATGGTGGGGGTGACGATCCAGGCGCGGTTGGTGAACGTGGCGTCGCCGCTCGGCGCCTGCACGCCGAGGAAGGCGGTGACGATGTAGTTGCCGTCCTGTTCGTTGGCGCTGGCCAGCCGCTGCTTGACCGTCAGAAAGCCCCAGTCGGCATACCCCTGCGCAGGCTTCTTCACGCTGCGGTTCAGATAGGCCGGCGGATTGAGCAGCACCTCGTTGGTGTCGGTGGGGATCAGCTCCAGCCCCTTGCCGCCGTCGTACTGATCGATGTTCGCGCCGGTGCCGGTATGCTGCCAGAGTTGGTCGTAGCGCACCTCCTGTTCCAGGCGGGGCGTGACGGTGACGAGCGGGGTCATCCAGTGCGGCTGGCTGGCCTTGGCCGCGTCCGAGCGGGCGAACCAGTTGGCGAAATAGCCGCTGATGCCGTCCTGATAGGTCTGCGTCGCCGTCGCGGCGGCGGTTGGGGCGGCGGTGTCGGCCTGCGCCAGCATTTGCGCTGTCGGTGTCGCGGGCTGGGCCAGGTCCGCCGGCACGGCGGTTGCGGATGGCGCCGTCGTGGTCTGGGCCATCGCCGGGGCGGTGAGTATCAGGGCCGGGCTGGCCAGCAGCGCTATCGCGGTAAGTCGCATCCGAATGTCTCCATTTCTCGCCGTCCCTGCACGACTGGCGTTATGTTTTTACGAACATAACGTCTATCGCAGGAGCGGAAGAAAATGGGAAGGGCGTTAATGCGGTGCGGCTATAGCGGGGGCCAGGTCTGCGGCCGGCCCAGGAAGGCTCGGCGGATGAAATCAGCCGGGCGCTGCCAGGGCGGGCCGGGCGGGGGGGCGCCGGGTCTGGGCGGCGCGGTGGGCGGCAGATAGTTGCCGTGGTCGTAGCCCTCGGCGTCCGGGATCTGCCACGGGGCCGCGACATTCCCCGGCACCGGCGCGCGTGGGCCGAACCGGCCGAGCGCGGCCTGAAACGGCGTGTGGTCGCCTTCCAGCAGGTCGGCCAGGGGGTCGCCCAGGCTGAACGCGACCTTGAGCACCCAATCCTTGCGCGACGCCAGCGCCGAGACCGCGCCGGCATTGCGGCCGGAGGCGGCGTATTGCGCCGTCAGGCAATCGCGGTTGATGGCGCCGGCGGTCAGGCACAGCGTCCGCGCCTGGGGCGTCAGCCAGCCCAGCGCCTCCAGCACCAGCCGCGCGCCGAGACTGTGCGAGGCGAAGGAGAAGCTGCGTACCTGCCCCGCCAGATCGTTGCAGAACCCCGCAAGGCGCTTGCCGGACGCCTCGGCCACGTCCCCCTCGAACGGATAGTCCACCAGCGGCAGCCAGCAATCGCCCGGCCAGAGCACGCCGATCATCAGCCCGGGCGGCGGCAGGTTCAGGTAGCCATCCAGCGTGCCGAGCGCGTAGGCGCCCTGGGGGCGGCTGTTATTGAAGCCGTGCGCCACGAACAGCAGGTCGCGCCCGGCCAGCCGCCCCGCGACCCGCGCGGGCGGGATGGTGGGCAGCGACAGCGGCGCGGCCGTGCCATCGCCCTCGCACAGCCGGGGGCCGGAGACGGGGCCGCCCACATCCTGAATGCGGAAGTCCAGAAACAGCGTCACCGCCGCCTCACCGCTTGAACTTCGCCGCGCCGACGGCCGATACCGCCGCCTGCAACGAGGACACCAGATCCTTCGCCACCGGCGACAGCGGCGCGCCGCTCAGCCCGATCAGCAGCGCCAGCGGGAAATCCGACGAGGCGAAATATCCCAGTGCCTGCCCATTGAGGAACCAGCCAGCCAGCACGCCGAGCACCGTCGAGACCGCCGTTGCCAGCAGCTTGCAGGCGTTGCGGTATTTCTGCTCGGCCCGCTCGTAGGCGGCATCCAGGATGGCGCTCAGGATCGCGTCGAACTGGCCGAGGACGTTGATCTCGTCCTGCGAGGGCTGGGTGCCATCGGCCATCTTGGCGGCCAGCGAGGCGAGCTTGCCCGCGTCCACCCCCGCCGCCGTGGCGAAGCGCGCGGCGTCGCCCCTGGTCAGGCCGAGATGCACGAGCGCCTTGGCCTTGGCCTTCTGGTCGCCCACTGCCACCCCGTTCATCCAGTTGGCGCGCAGCGTCGCCAGAACCTCCGCCCGTCCGAACGCGACGCCGAGGGGGGTGGCCGGGGCGGGCAGGAACGGCCCGAGCGCCTGTTCGATGCCGGTAAAGCCGATCGCGGAGGGGCCGCCGTCGAAATACTTCGACGCATCGACAAGCCCCATCGCGGCGGTGCCGAGCCCGCCCGCCGCCGGGATGAAGTTGATGACGTTGTCGAGCAGCGTTGCCACGGCGTCCTCCCCGAAATGGGCGGCGTGCGGCCATGCGGCGCGGCGCGCCGATGGCGCTCGGTGGGAACGTTACTGTTGCGCGCCGGCACGCGCAACGCTTCCGTCGCACGGGCTGGCGGCCGGTTCAGGCCCCCGGCTTCAGCACATACCCCCGCCCACGCACCGTGTGCAGGAATCGCGGCTCGCGCGGATCGACCTCGATCTTGCGGCGCAGCCGCGTCACCTGCACGTCGATCGCCCGCTCGCCCGCCTCGTCGCCGCCGAGGGCGGCGGCGATGTCTTCGCGGGTGAGCACCTCGTTCGGCTTGCGCGCGAGCACCGCGAGCAACGCCGCCTCGCCGCCGGTCAGGCGCACCGGGCCGGAATGCGCGCGCACCTCGCCGCGCATCTCGCCACGATCAGGGTCGAATTCCAGCGCGCCCAGTTGCACCGGCCCGCTTGGCGGGCCGGGCGGTGGCGGCGGCGGGGCGCGGCGCAGCATGGCGCGGATGCGCAGCACCAGCTCGCGCGGGTCGAACGGTTTGGGCAGGTAGTCGTCGGCGCCTGCCTCGAATCCCGCGATCCGGTCCTCCGGCCCGCCGCGCGCGGTCAGCAACAGCACGGGCACGTCGCTGCTGTCCTGGCGCAGGCTTTCGGTCAGGGCGAGGCCGGTCTCACCCGGCATCATCACGTCCAGCACCATCAGGTCCGGTTGCAGGAAGCGCAGCCGGTCGCGCGCCTCGGCGGCGCTGGCGGCGGTGGTGACGCGAAACCCGTTCTCACCCAGGTAGCGCGAGAGCAGGCCGCGCAGCCGGTCGTCGTCGTCCACCACCAGGATCAGCGCGTCCTCCGGCACAGTGGCGCCTCACATCTGGCGGGGGCGCGGTTCGCGCGCGGCCCCCTCGGCGCGGTCGGTGTAGGCGCGGGCCTGCTCGTCCATGATGCCGCGCATCACCCGGCGGAAGCCCTCGACCGCGCCGGCCCCGGCCTCTCGGTAGGCGGCGACGATGCGCTCGCGCTGCCGCTCGAACAGCCGACGTTCCAGCGCCTGCCCGGCGGGGGTCAGCGTCAGCAGCCGCTGCCGCCGGTCGGCGCGGCCCTGCGCCTGCGCCACGTAGCCCTGGCTGACCAGTTCGGTGAGCACGCGCGCGAGGCTCTGTTTGGTGATGCGCAGGATCGCCAGCAATTCGCTGACCGGCAGGCCGGGGTTGCGGCCGATGAAGTGCAGGGTGCGATGATGCGCGCGGCCCATGCCCAGCTCATCGAGGATCACATCCGCGGCATTGGTGAAGTCGCGATAGGCGAAGAACAGCAGATCCTGGGCCGCGCGGATTTCCTCCTCGCGCAGGAACAGCAGGCTGGAACCGGCCTGCGACGGCTGCGCCTTCGCATCGGCGGCGCGTGAGTCCGCCACCCTGACGGCGGCGGGTTGCGGGGCGGCGCGCCTCGCGTCGCCCTTCGGGTCGGGCATATCTGACATTCCCTCGAACTACGACAGGTTCATTGACTGATTTCGAGTCGCATTATAGCGTCAGCCCGCTGAAAGCAACAATCTTGCGAGGAACGCTTCAATGGCGCTAGTTCCTTTCGACGACCGCGATGGGGTAATCTGGTATGATGGCGTCATGGTGCCCTGGCGGGACGCCAAGCTGCATGTTCTCTCCCACGGGCTGCACTATGCCAGCGGCGTGTTCGAAGGCGAGAGGGCGTATAGCGGTAACATCTTCAAGC
>JAKBCB010000269.1 GCA_021808185.1 Pseudomonadota bacterium | reverse complement strand
CACACCACGCCCGCCGGCAGCGCCGCGTAGTTGAACATCGAGAAGAAGGTGGGGCCGGCGCGGCGCACCACCTCGAAGAACAGCACGGTGACGAAGGCATTGATCAGCGTCGCCGCCGCGACCGACACCAGCGCGGCCGGCGTGATCAGCGGCGGCAGCAGCGCCGGCCCGACCAGCAGCGCCACCGGCAACACCACGAGCCCGCCGCCGAGCAGGATGCCGGCGGCCATGGTCAGGGACGCGGTGGCCGGCGGGCGCATCAGGCTGGCGGCGACGTTGGAGGCGGCGAACATCGTCGGCACCAGCAACGCCAGCAGGAACCAGCCGGCGACCCCGGCGCTCATTGCGTGCGACCAGGGGGCGGCGATCAGCACCACGCCGGCAAAGCCGAACGTGACCGCGAGTGCCGCGCGGGCGCGGAACCGCTCCAGCCGCAGCAGGATGGCGAACACCAGCGTCAGGATCGGCGAGAGCGACAGCACCAGGGTCAGCAGCACGCTCGGCACATGCCCGGCCGCGAGCGTCATCAGCGCCGCCGGCAGCGCCATGGCCAGGGCGCCGATCACCAGATAGGACCAGACATGGCGCAGGCTCGGCACCAGACGCTGGCCGCGCAGGCGGACGGCCACGGCGAGCACCGCGCCGCCGACGAACGTCTGAAAGAAGGCGAACGCGACCGGCGGCCATGCGGCCTCGGCGGCGATGCGGTTCACCGGGAAGATGGCGCCATAGGCAAGCGCCGCCACCAGAAGCATGGCAAGGTTGGTCAACAGGTCGCGCCGCATGGTCCGATCCCCCGCCCTCGGCCTCGCCCCCGGCGCGCGCGGCGCGGGTTCAGCCCAGCATGGTGCCGAATTTGCCGGCGCGATAGTCGTTGATCGCCTCGATGATCTCCTCGCGCGTCGTCATCACGAACGGCCCGTGCGAAAACACCGGCTCACGCAATGGCGGCGCGTGGCCGAACAGCACGAACGAGTCCTCCGGCGCGGCCAGATCGACGGTGCTTCCCGCCTCGTCGAGTTCCACGAGGTTGAACTTGTCCGCGCGCTGCCCGGCGACCTCCACGGCCCCGCGCACGACATACAGGAACACCGCGCGCCCCGGCGCCACCGGCAGCGACAGGCGCGCGCCGGCGGCCAGCCGGATGGTCGCCATGTGCACATCGCCGAGCGACTGGATTTTCCCGTCATGCCCGTCCCATGTGCCGGACACCACGTCCACGCCGACGCGCCCGCCATCGGCCGGGAACGAGGGAATATCCTCGCGCTGAAGGCCCACATAGCGCGGCGGCGTCATCTTCAGGCGCGCCGGCAGGTTGACCCATAATTGCAGGATCTCCAGCGCGCCGCCCTGCCGCTTGAAATCGTCCGGGGAAAGCTCGGCGTGAACCAGGCCGCTGCCGGCGGTCATCCACTGGATGCCGCCGGCATGGATGATGCTCTCGTGCCCGCCGGAGTCGCGATGCGACAGCTCTCCCTCCAGAATGAATGTCACCGTCTCGAAGCCGCGATGCGGGTGCGGGCCGAACGGCAGGCCGCGATTGCGCGGCGGATACACCTGCGGTCCATGGTGATTGAGGAACAGGAACGGGTCCAGCATCTCGATCCCCGGGCCCGGCAGCGGCCGGCGGGTGACGAGGTCGATGATGTCGTCGCGCTCCGCCGGATGCAGCGCGAGCACGCGGCGCGGGGTGGCTTGGGTCTCGTCTGGCATCGGGCCGGGTCTCCGGGGCGGGGCGGCGAACATAGCCCGGACACGGGAAAAAAAGAGCCCCGGAGCGGATGACCGTGCCGGGGCGCAGGGAGTGCTCATGGGGGATTGCAAAAAAGCGTAGGCGCATCCCGGCAGTTGCGCTGTGACCCGCGTCACAGGCGGTGCGCGACGGTATTCCCCGGCACTTGTCCGCCAGGGCGGCGGCGTGCGATGGCGACGGGCATGAACCGCCAGCAACGCCGGGCCGCCGCCAGCCAGACCTCCACGCCGCCCGCCCTGGTGCCGGTGCTGCGCGAGGCGATGCTGCTGCATCAGGCGGGCCGCATGGCGGAGGCGGAAAGCGCCTATCGCCGGGTGCTGGCGATCAGTCCGGCCAATCATGAGGCGTTGCATTTCCTCGGGCTGATCGCGCTGCGGGCGGACCGGGCGGCGGAGGCGGTGGCCCTGCTCGACCAGGCGGTGGCCGCGAATGCGCGCAACCACGCCGCGTTCCACCATCGCGGCGACGCGCTGTTCCGGCTGGGGCGGATGGAGGACGCGCTGGCCAGCTACGACCGCGCGCTGACACTGCGGGAGGATTTCGCCGAGACGCATGTGCAGCGCGCGCTGGTGCTGGCGCGGCTCGGCCGGCCGGCGGAGGCGGAGCGTGCGTTCGACCGGGGGCTGGAGCTGCGGCCCGACCTGGCGCAAGCCTGGGCGCATCGTGGCGGGCTGCTGAGCGATCAGGAGCGGCACGAGGACGCCTTGGCCAGCTACGACCGGGCGCTGGCGCTGCAACCGGACATGGCGCTGGCCCTGTGCAAGCGCGCCGCCACGCTTTCGGCGCAATACCGGCTGGGCGAGGCGCTGGCCTGCTGCGACCGGGCGCTGGCCGCGCATCCGAACGACCCGGAGGCGCTGCTGTGGCGCGGCGTGGTGCTCTCCCGCCTCAACCGCGACGCCGAGGCCATGACCTGCATCGACGGCGCCCTGGCGCAGGTGCCGAATTACGGCGACGCGCTGCTGGCACGCGGCTATGCCCTTTGGCAGACGGGCCGCCTGGAGGACGCGCTGGCGAGCTTCGACGCGGCGCTGGCGGCCGAGCCGGGGCTGGGACAGGCGCGGTTCAACCGCGGACTGATGCATCTGTTGCTGGGCCACTACGCCGAAGGCTGGCCCGATTACGAGGCGCGCTGGCAGACGCTGCGGCAGGCGAAATACCGCCGTGTGTTCGACCAGCCGCAATGGCACGGCGAGCCACTGGCGGGGCGGCGCATCCTGCTGCACGGCGAGCAGGGGTTCGGCGACGTGATCCAGTTCTGCCGCTACATCCCGCTGGTCGCCGCGCGCGGCGGCGAGGTGACGGTGCAGGTGCGCCCGGAACTGGTGCCGCTGATCGCGACCCTGCCGGGGGTGACGCGCGTCATCGCCGAGGATGCGCCGCCGCCGCCGTTCGACCTGCACTGCCCGCTGATGAGCCTGCCGCTGGCGTTCGGCACCACGCTGGAGACCATCCCCGCGCCGCGCGCCTATCTGCACGCCGAGCCCGCGCGGGTCGCGCGCTGGGCACCACGGCTGGCCGAGGCCGTGGGGCCGCGCGTGGGCCTCGTCTGGGCCGGCATCATCGCGCCGGTGGTCGATCCGCTGCGCTCGATGCGGTTCGCCGTGGTGCGGCCACTGGCCGATGCGCCGGTCGCGCTGTTCGCGCTGCAACGCGACGTGCCGCCGCCGGACCGGGCGCTGCTGGCGGCGACGCCGGAGGTGGTCAATCTCGGCCCCGCGTTCGCCGACTGGGCCGACACGGCGGCGGTGATCGCGCAACTCGATCTGGTCATCACCATCGACACGGCGGTGGCCCATCTTGCCGCCGCGATGGGCAAGCCGACCTGGGTGATGCTGCGCGCGGTGCCCGACTGGCGCTGGCACACGGTCGGGCGTAGCGACAGCCCGTGGTATCCGACGGCGCGCACCTTTCTGCAAAATGAGGCGGGAGGGTGGGCCGATGTCGGCGCGCGGGTGCGCGCGGCGCTCGATGACTTCGCGCGCGACTGGTGGGCCGCGCGCGGCGCTACCCCACCACCGCGACCGGCAGCGGCGACCGAGCCGGTCGCGCGGATTTCCTCGGACGATCAGTTGCGGACAATTTTCGCCGACCTGATGGCCGGGCGCGCGATGGAGGCGGAAATGGCGGCGCGGGACGCGCTGGTGGCCGATCCGTGGAACGTCGATGCGCTGCACATGCTCGGGCTGGTGGCGATGCAGACGGGACGGCTGACCGACGCGGATTCGCTCGTGGCACGGGCGCTCGCGGGCGATCCCTACCGCCCCGACTTTCTCAACACGCATGGCCTGCTGCTGAGCGCCATGGGCCAGCCGGCGGATGCGCTGGCGCGGTTCGATCAGGCGATCGCGCTAGACCCCGGCTTTGCCGAGGCACACTGCAATCGCGGCAACGCCCTGCGCGACCTGTCGCGGATCGAGGACGCGCTGGCCGGCTACGCGCGCGCGGTGGCACTGCGGCCGGGCTACGCCGATGCGTGGTCGAACCACGCGATGACGCTGGTCGATCTCGGACGGCCGGATGAGGCGCTGGCGAGCACGGCGCGCGCGCTGGCGGCGGACCCGGAGAACCCCGCGCCGCATTGCAACCAGGGCATCGCGCTGCACGCGTTGGGTCGGCCGGCGGAGGCGCTGCCGTGCTTCGACCGCGCGGTGGCGCTGGCACCCGGGGAGCCGGAACCCTGGCAGCGCCGCGCCGCCGTGCTGGCCGAGCTCGGACGGTTCGACGCGGCGCTATCCGACCTCGATCGCGCGCTGGCGCTGGTGCCGGGCGAGCCGATGCTGCTGGCGCAGCGGCAGGCGGTGCTGGCTCAGTCGATCACCGCCTGATACGTCAGCACGCGCAACTCGCGCCGGATCGGGTAGGTCGAGGACGGCAGCAACTGCGTCAGCAGCACCACGGCCATGTCCTCCTTCGGGTCGATCCAGAACGCGGTGCTCGCGGCGCCGCCCCAGGCATATTCGCCCGCCGAGCCGAGGATCTGCGCCTTCGCCGGATCGAGCGTGACGGAGAAGCCGAGGCCGAAGCCGATGCCAGTATAGGTGGATTCGCTGAAGCGTGGCTGCCCCATGTCCGCGAGGTCGCCGTTCAGGTGGTTCGCCGTCATCAGCTCCACCGTCTTGCGGCCGAGCAGGCGCGTGCCGTTCAGCTCGCCCTTGTTCAGCATGAAGCGGCAGAAGCGCAGATAGTCGTCCATGGTCGAGACCAGCCCGCCGCCGCCGGAGGGCAGGCGCGATTTCAGGAAAATGCTGGTCGGGCCATCGTCCATCAGCGTCGGCTTGCCGTCCGGGCCGCGCGTGTACAGGGCCGCGAGGCGCGGCAGGAATTCGGGGGCGACCTGGAAACCGGTCTCGTGCATGCCGAGCGGGGCCAGCACGCGGGTCTTCATGAACACGTCGAACGGCACGCCGGAGATTACTTCCACCAGCCGGCCCAGCACGTCCGTGCCGATGCTGTAGTTCCAGGCCGCGCCGGGATGCGCGAGCAGCGGCAGGGCGGCGGCCTTCTCCACGACCTCCGCCAGCGTCAGCGGCGAGGTCTGGAAATCCACGCCGGTCTCGCGGTACAGCGCGTCGATGGCGGTTGCGTCCATGAAGCCGTAGGTCAGGCCGGAGGTGTGCGTCAGCAGATCGCGAAACGTGATCTCGCGCGCGGCCGACGCGGTCTCCGGCTTGGCACGGCTGCCGCCGACGAACACGCGCGGGTTCTTGAAGCAGGGCAGAAACCGGCTGATCGGGTCGTCGAGCTGGAACCGGCCTTCCTCGTACAGCATCATGATCGCGGTGCTGGTGAGCGGCTTGGTCATCGAATAGATGCGCACCAGCGTCTGCCGCGTGAACGCCATCTCGCGCGCGATGTCGGCGAGGCCGTGCGCCGCGAACCAAGCCAGC
>JAKBCB010000268.1 GCA_021808185.1 Pseudomonadota bacterium | reverse complement strand
CTCGTCGTACGGCACCGCATCGCCGATATAGGCCAGACAGACCGGGATCAGCCCGGCGCTGGCCGCCCCCGCGCCGGCGCGCAGCAGCGTCAGCATCGGCAGATCGCCAGCCAGCGCGCAGGCGCCGGTGGCGAGGGTGTAGGCGAGCAGGGAGGCCAGGATCACCCGCAGCTTGCCGAACCGGTCGCCCATCGGGCCGAGCACGATCTGGCACAAGCCGTAGGGCAGCGTGAACGCCGCGACGACGATCGAGACCGCCGGCACGGTGGTCGCGAAGTCGCTCGCGAGCACATGCAGCAGCGGGTCGATCACCCGCGCGCCGGCCGAGGACAGAAACCCGGCCGCCGCCAGCAGGCCCAGCGGCAGTTTGACGGCGCTGGCGCGGCTCACGGTCGCTCAGAAGTCAGTGCAGCGGCCCTTCTGCTCCCAGTCACCGTAGCGGGTCGGCTCCGGTCCGGCCGGGCCGCCGATCTCCTTGGGCATCGGGGCGGGCGCCGGCCGCGCGGGGGCTGGCTGGGGCGTCGCTGTATCGGTCTTGGGTTCGTTCATGACAGAAGATTTGGCCCCGGACCGGCGCGGCCGCAACACGGTTTCCACGATGCGCGCATATTGCAACGTCCGCGCTGCGCTGCAATGGCTTGCACGCGCCCTGAAAACGCGGGAAAGCGGGAAGGCACATCGCGCGCCAAGGCACACGCGCCGGCGGCGACACGGCCAATGAGGGTGTCATGCGCTCCGCCGCGGCGTTGCTGTTTGCTTGGTTTCTCCTCGCCTGGGTGGGCGGGGCGGCGTGGGCGGACCAGCCGGCCGGCGAGCGCGAGATCGCGATCGCCAACCACGCGGCACGGACGATCAACGAGATCTACATCACCCCCTCCAGCGCCGACCATTGGGGCGAGGACCGGCTTGGCGAGGCGACGCTGCCGCCGGGGCAGACCACTCGGCTCCGGCTCGGCCGGGTGCGCGACTGCGAGTTCGACGTGCAGGCGGTCTATGAGGACGCCAGCCGCGAGGAAGCGCGCGCGGTCAATGTGTGCCGGGTCCGGCAGGTCGCGTTCGACGGCTCAGGCGCGAAAGCCCCGGCCGCGACGCCGGCGCACGAGATCACCCTGCTCAACCGTTCGGCGCGCCCGATCCAGCAGGTGCTGATCTCGCCCTCGGACGCCGGCGACTGGGGCGATGACCGGCTCGGCCATTCCAGCATTTCCGTCGGCGACGCGGCGACGCTGCGCTACCGGGGCGACTGCGTCGCCGACCTGCGCGTGGTGTTCGACAACCGCGCGGCCGAGGAACGGCGCGGCATCGACATCTGCACCGCGCGCCGCATCGTGGTGCAACCCGGCTGGACCACCGCCGACACGCTGCCGAGCGAGGCGCGGCCGGGCGAGGAGACGATGCAACTCGCCGTCGTCAACCACACCGGCCGGCGGGTGGAGGGGCTGTATCTGATCCCCGAAGGCAGCGGCGAGCGCGGGCCGCAACTGCTCGGCAGCGCGGGGCTCGGCGACGGCGCCAGCGTCGCGGTGGCGTTCTCGCGCCCCACGGCGACCTGCCGCTACGGCGCGCGGATCGTGTTCGGCCCCGAGCAGGCGGCGCGGGAGGTCGGCGGGCTGGACCTGTGCCGGTCGCGGGAATTGGTGCTGCCGCCCGGGAGCTAGCATCTGGGAGTTAGCCCCTCGCCAGCGCCGCGCCGGCGCGCCATGCTCGGGCAAAGCCGCGTGGAGGGTTCGATGCCCGCGTTCATTTGTGTGACCTGCGGCACCCAGTATCCGCCGGGCGAGACACCGCCGGCCGCCTGCCCGATCTGCCTGGACGAACGCCAGTTCCTGCCGCCGGGCGGGCAGGACTGGACCACGCTGGAGCGGATGCGCGGCCCCTACGCCAACGCCTGGCGGCGGCACGAGCAGGATCTGTACGGCATTGGCACCGTCCCCGGCTTCGCCATCGGCCAGCGCGCGCTGCTGCTGCGCACGCCCGCGGGCAACGTGCTGTGGGACTGCATCACGCTGATCGACGACGCGACGGTGGATCTGGTGCGGGCGCTCGGCGGCATCGCGGCCATCGCGATCTCGCATCCGCATTACTACAGCTGCATGGTGGAATGGGCGCACGCCTTCGATGCGCCGGTCTGGCTGCACGCGGCCGACCGCGAGCATGTCATGCGCCCCGATCCGGCGCTGCGCTTCTGGTCCGGGCCGACGCACCCGCTGCTCGGCGACCTGACGCTGATCAACGCGCCCGGCCACTTCGACGGCGCGACGATGCTGCATTGGCCCGCCGGCGCGGACGGGCGCGGGGCGCTGCTGTCGGGCGACATCGTGCAGGTCTCGGCCGACCGCGCGACGGCGGGCTTCATGCGCAGCTATCCGAACTGGATTCCGCTGGGGCCCAGTGCCGTGCACCGCATCGCCGAGGCGGTTCGCCCGTTCGCGTTCGAGCGCGTCTATGGCGCGTGGTGGGATCGCGCGATCATGGCGGACGGCAAGGCGGCGGTGGAACGCTCGGTGGCGCGGGCGCTGCGCTGGCTCGCGGACTGACGCGGGCCGCCCTCAGCCGATCCGCAGCAGCCGGGGGCCGTGCGTGCGCAGCCATGCCATCGCCGGGTCGGTGTGCTCCGTCAGCTCGCCCACCAGCGCCCAGAAGCGCGGGCCGTGGTTCATGTGGCGCAGATGCGCGACTTCGTGCGCGGCCACGTAGTCCTGCACCGGCGGCGGCGCCATCACCAGCCGCCAGCTGAAGCCGAGATTGCGGTTGGAGGCGCAACTGCCCCAGCGGCTTTTCGTGTCCTTCACCGTGACGCGGCGGGGCACCACGGCGATCTTCTCCGCCTTGCCGCGCACCAGGTCGCTGAACCGGCGCCGCGCCTCGGCACGGAAAAAATCGGCGACACGGCGGGATAGGAACGCCGCCTCGCCACCGACCAGGATCTCGCCTTCCCCGACGGCAATGCCGCGCTGGCCGGGCGCGTGGCGGATGCGGTGGTCGATGCCGTGCAGCGGGACGATGGCGCCATCGGCGAACGGGATCGGCCCCGGCAGGGCGGCAAGGCGCGCGGAGACCCATTCGGCATGGTTCATCAGCAGCGCGACGCCGGCGGTGCGCCCGGTGCGGGGCGGCAGCGTCACCACCACGGCGCCGCCGCGTGGGTCGATGCGCAGGCTCACGCGCCGCGCCCGCGCGCTGCGGCGCCATTCCACCAAGGCAGGGCCGCCCGGCAGCGCAACCAGCTCCGAAGTTCCCGACTCCATCGGGGCAGAGTGACGGCTCCGGGGCCAGTTCGCAATCGCCGCATGGCCGCGCGCGCGAACCGCGCGACGATTGTGCCCGACAGGCGCTGGACGGGGTGGGTGTAATGTTATAACATAACATTCGTTGAGCGTGGGAGACAGCGGGATGCGGGGAATGTTCCGGGGCGCGGCGCTGGCCGTGCTGCTGGTGGCATCGGGCGGCGCGGGCAAGCCACCCGTCACCGTCGTCGCGGCGGAGAATTTCTACGGCGACGTGGCGCGCCAGATCGCCGGCCCCGATGCCGCCGTAACCAGCATCCTGAGCAACCCCGATCAGGACCCGCATATGTTCGAGGCCAGTCCCTCGGTGGCGCGCGACCTCGCCAATGCCCGTATCGTGGTGGCGAACGGCGCGGAGTACGATCCGTGGATCGGCAAGCTGCTCGGCGCCAGCCGGTCGGCGACGCGCACGACCATCACGGTCGCCGAGCTTGTGCACGCGCGGCCCGGCGGCAACCCGCATCTCTGGTACGATCCGGCGACCATGCCGGCCTATGCCCAGGCCCTCGCGGCGGCGCTGGCCGCCGCCGACCCGGCGCACGCGGCGGGCTACGAGGCGCGGTTGCAGAGCTTCCTGGCCAGTCTTCAGCCGCTCACCGACAAGGTGCGCGGCTTGCGGGGGAAGATCGCCGGCACCCCGGTCACGGCGACCGAGCCGGTGTTCGGCCCGATGGCGGCGGCGCTGGGGCTGGCGATGCGCAACGAGCGGTTCCAGATCGCGGTGATGAACGACACCGAGCCGAGTGCGGCCGATGTCGCCGCGTTCGAGGACGATCTGCGCGGCCATCGGGTGAAGCTGCTGCTCTACAACAGCCAGGCGAGCGACGAGGCCGCGCAACGCCTGCTCGGCATCGCGCGAGCCGAGAAAATCCCGGTCGTCGGCGTGACCGAGACCGAACCGGCCGGCACGCATTTCCAGGACTGGATGCTGGGCGAACTCGATGCCGTGGCGGCGGCCCTGTCTCGCGCGGGATCATGAACGCCGTCGAGGTCGCCGAGCTCACGCTGACCCTGGGTGGCCGGAGCGTGCTGCGGGATGTGAGCTTCGCCGTCGCCGAACGGGAATTCGTCGGCGTGCTGGGGCCGAACGGCGCGGGCAAGACCACGCTGATGCGCGCGATCCTCGGCCTGTTGCGGCCCGCGCGCGGCAGCATCCGCGTGTTGGGCGCGCCGGTGGCGTACGGCAACCCAGCGGTCGGCTACATGCCGCAGATGCGCGGCACCGCCGGCATGGCGATGCGCGGGTGGGATTTCGTCGCCAGCGCCGTCGCCGGGCATCGCTGGGGCCTGCCGCTGCTCGGCCGCGCCGAGAAGCAGGACGTGGCGCGGGTGCTCGCGCTGGTCGGCGCCACCGGGCTCGCCGCGCGGCCGCTGCGCGAGATGTCGGGCGGCGAGCGGCAGCGGCTGCTGCTGGCACAGGCGCTGCTGGGGCAACCCCGCCTGCTGCTGCTCGACGAGCCACTGATGAGCCTCGACCCGCACCACCAGCATGGCGTCGTCGAACTTGTGCGCGCGGTGCAGCGGGAGCTTGGCATCGCGGTGCTGTTCTCGGCCCATGAACTCAACCCGCTGCTCGGGGCGCTGGACCGCGTTTTGTATCTCGGGGGAGGTCAGGCGGCGCTGGGAACGGTGGCGGAGGTCATCACCGGCCCGGTGCTGTCGCGCCTGTACGGGGCGCCGATCGACGTGGTGCGGCTGAACGGGCGCATCTTCGTGATGTCGGGGGCGCTGGAGATGGAACAGGACCACCACCGCCATGCTTGAGTACGAGTTCATGCGCAATGCCTACGCGGCGGCCGGGATCGTCGCCGTGCTGGCGGGGGCGGTCGGCTATTTCCTGGTGCTGCGCGGCCAGACCTTCGCCGGGCACGCGCTGGCGCATGTGGGCTTCACCGGGGCCACCGGGGCCGTACTGATCGGCGTCTCGCCGCTGTGGGGCATGGTGGCGATGACGGTGGCGGGCGGCGTCGGCATGGGGCTGGCGGGCGAGCGGTTGCAGAACCGCGACGTGGCCATCGGCGTGGTGCTGTCGATGGCGCTCGGGCTCGGATTGCTGTTCCTGCACTTCTTCACCGCCTACGCGACCCAGGCGACGGCGCTGCTGTTCGGCAACGTGCTGGGCGTCACCGCGCCCACCATCTGGACGCTGCTGGGACTGGCGCTGGTCAGCCTTGCCGGTCTCGGCGCCATCGCCCGCCCGCTGCTGTTCGCCACCTTGCAGCCGGAACTGGCGGAGGCGCGCGGGGTGCGGCTTCGTCTCCTGTCGGTGCTGTTCCTGGCGCTGGTGGCGCTGGCGACGGCCGAGTGCAGCCAGATCGTCGGCGTGCTGCTGGTGTTCACGCTGATGGTCTGCCCGGCGGCAACGGCGCAGCGCCTCACGCCGCGTCTTGGC
>JAKBCB010000005.1 GCA_021808185.1 Pseudomonadota bacterium | reverse complement strand
GTGCAGCACCTGGCCCGTGCCGACGCCCGCGCCCTCCGTCTCGATCATCATGCCGACGCGCGACCGCGCCGACCTGCTGGTGCCGGCGGCATGGGGCGTGCTGCTGCGCACGGATTACCCGGATTTCGAACTGCTGATCGTCGATAACGACAGCCGCGAGGAACTGACACAGGCAGCGTTCCGCGAACTGACATCCCAGCCGCGCGTGCGCATGCTGCGCCATGCCGGGCGCTTCAACTTCGCCGCCATCACCAACGCCGCCGTGCGCGAGGCGCGGGGCCAGATCGTCGTGCTGCTCAACAACGATATCGACGTGATCCATCCGGACTGGCTGCGCGAACTGGTCAGCCACGCGATCCGCCCGGATGTGGGCGCGGTCGGCGCGAAGCTGCTGTACGCGGATGGGCAGGTGCAGCACGGCGGAATCGTGCTTGGCCCGGGCCTGAACGCCACGCACATGCTTCGCCTCGCGGATCGCTTCGATGCCGGCTACAACGGCCAGCTTGCGGCCACGCGCGAGTATTCCGCCGTCACCGCCGCGTGCCTGGCGATGCGGCGTGCGGTGTATCTGGAAGTCGGCGGCATGGACGAAGCGGGTTTCGCGGTCGCGTTCAACGATCTCGACCTCTGCCTGCGGCTCGGCGAATACGGGTATCGCGTGGTGTGGACGCCGTTCGCGGAGCTGTTCCACCTGGAATCCAAAAGCCGCGGCAAGGTGGACACCGAGGAAAAAGCCGCGCAGGAACGGCGCGAGATCGATCTGCTGTGGCGCCTGTGGTGGCACGTCTTTGACCGCGACCCGTTCCACAACCCCAATCTGGCCTGCGCCTGGGACGAGCCGCTGCATGTGTGTCCGCCGCGACGCGCAAAGCCCTGGATACGGAGCGACGCATGAGACAGCACCGCTGATGCACTCCACGACCGATCATCCGACAGGCGACGTGCTCTCCGCACTGCTGGCGGACACGCTCGATCCGCTGTTCTGGCGGCCACGCCGGCTTGGCCAGGACAGCGCCTGGACCGCGCATGTGCCGTTCGCGCACTGGATCGTCAGTGCCGCGCGGCCACGCGTGCTGGTGGAACTCGGCACGCATAACGGCGTCTCCTACAGCGCGTTCTGCGAGGCGGTGATGCAGTCGCGACTGGCCACGCGCTGTTTCGCCGTCGATACCTGGGAAGGCGACGAACACGCCGGCCATTACGGGCAGGAGGTGTTCGACGACCTGAGCCGCTTCCACGACCAGCATTTCGGCGCGTTCTCCGAACTGCTGCGCTGCACGTTCGACGCGGCGCTACCATACATGCCGGACGGCTCCATCGACCTGCTGCACATAGACGGCCTGCACAGCGAGGAGGCGGTGCGCCACGATTTCGACAGTTGGCTGCCCAAGCTGTCGGACCGGGCGGTGGTGCTGTTCCACGATACCAATGTGCGCGAACGCGGCTTCGGCGTGTGGCAGGTGTTTTCCGACCTGCGCCAGATCTACCCCGCATTCGAGTTCATCCACGAACACGGCCTCGGCGTGCTGGCGGTCGGCCGCGACGTGCCGGCGGATGTCGCGGGCCTGTGCGCATTGACCGATCCCGCCACGATCCAGGCGGTGCGCGAGCGGTTCAGCCAACTCGGCGAACGCTGGCGCTCCGAGGTGCGGGTCCGTCACCTCGCCGAGCAACTGCACGCGCGCAACCTGCAACAGGCATCGCTGGAAGCCGAGCGCGACGCGGTGCGCCGCGCCGCCACCGACACCGCCAAGATGCGCACCCGCGCCGCGCAACGCGCCGAGGAAGCCCGCCGCGCCGCCGCCGTGGCGTGGCAGGAAGTCAACCGGGTTTCCGCCGAGCTGTATGCGCTGCGCGACGCGCGCGACAAGCTGACCGCCGAGCGCAACGCCCTGGCCTCCGAGCGGGCACGACTCGTCGGCTCCTTCACATGGCGCGCCACCTCACCCCTGCGCAAGATCGCCCGGCGCGTGCCAGAACGCCTGCGCGACAAGGCGGCCGATGCGGCAAAAGTCGCGTTCTGGGCGATGACGTTCCGGTTGCGTCGCGGCCTTGCATACCGCGCCCGAGTGCGCCATGGGCTCGCGCTGGTGTCCGCGACCGCGCTGTTCGACCCCAACTGGTATCTGGCGCGCTACCCGGACGTGGCCGCCACGGGAATGGACCCGGCGCTGCATTTCGTGCTGCGCGGCGGCGCCGAGGGGCGCGACCCGAGCGCATCGTTCGACGCGAAGGAATATCTCGCGCGCTATCCGGACGTGGCGGCGCACGGCCTCAGTCCGTTGCTGCATTATCTGGAAAGCGGCAAGGCCGAGGGCCGCGCCATCGTGTCCGTGGCCGATGCCGAGCCGGCCACGACACCGCCCGCGCCCGCGTTCTCCAACCCGGCCGCATGGGCTGTGCCGGCGGGCAACGCCGCGCTCACGCTGCCGCCGCCCCGCGTGGTGTTCGTCTCCGGCGAGCCGGGCACGCCCGGCGAGATCTATCGCGTCCACCGTTTCGCACGGGCCGCCGAAATGGCTGGCGCCCGCACGCACGTCCTGGCGGCCGAGGACGTGCCCGCGCATCGCGAGGACATCCTTGCCGCCGACATCGTGGTCATCTGGCGCGCCGCCTGGACCAACGGCGTCGCCGTCGCCGTGGAAGCCGCGCGGGAGGCGGGCGCCAAACTCGTTTTCGACGTGGACGACCTGATGGTCGAGCCGGATCTGGCCCGCGTCGCGGTGATCGACGGCATCCGCACGCAGCACATCCCCGAGGACGCCGTGCGCGGCCATTACACGCGGATGCGCGATACCATGGCGAACTGCGAATTCGCCGTGACCACCACGGATGAACTGGCCTGGCATATCCGCCGCCATGCCAAGCCCACGCTGGTGCTGCCGAACGGATTCGACCGCGCGACGCTGCGCGCCTCCCGCCGCGTTGCGCGCCGGCGGCGGCTGGCCGGCGGCGACGGCTTGATCCGCCTCGGCTACGCGCTCGGCTCGCGCACGCATCAGCGGGACTTCGCGCAGGCCGCAAGCGCCGTCGCGCGCATCCTGCGCGAACACCCCGAATGCCGGCTGGTGCTGTTCAAAAGTCATATCGACGGCGGCCCGCTGCTCGACCTCGCCGAATTTCCGGCCCTCGCCGGACTGGAGGCGCAGATCGAATGGCGCGACACGGTGAAGCTGGAACACCTGCCGGACGAGATCGCCCGCTTCGACATCAACCTCGCGCCCCTGGAAGTCGGCAACGAGTTCTGCGAGGCCAAGAGCGAGTTGAAGTATTTCGAAGCCGCCCTGGTCGATGTCTGTACCGTCGCCTCGCCCACCGGCCCGTTCCACCGCGCCATCGCGCATGGCCGCACCGGGTTTCTCGCGGCAACGCCGGATGATTGGTACGCGGCGCTGAGCACGCTGGTCGCCGACCCCGCCTTGCGTCAGCGCATCGTGCGCGCGGCGTATCTCGACGTGCTCTGGACCTTCGGGCCGGAGCGCCGGACCGAAGCGGTCGCTTCCATCCTGGACCAGATCCGCGGCGGCCCGCGCGCCGCGCGCGCCTTCGCGCTCGACGTGCAGCGCGCCGCCGCGCCGCGCCCGGCCCCGCTGGTGCCGCGCGGCGAGATCGTGTTCGCGGCGGACGCGCTGGGCGACGCCGACGTGACGGTGATCGTCCCGCTCTACAACTACGCCGGCCATGTCGAGGAAGCGCTCGACTCCGTCGCGGCGCAGACCCTGGCACCGCTCGATCTCGTCATCATCGACGATGCCTCCACCGACACCTCGCCGGACGTGGTCCGCGCCTGGAGCGAGCGCCACGCCGCGCGCTTCAACCGCATCACGCTGATCAGCAATGCCGCCAATGCCGGACTTGGTCCAACCCGCAACGCCGGGTTCGCCGCCGCCGAGACGCCCTACGTGCTGCCGCTGGACGCGGACAACCGGCTGCTGCCCACATGCTGCGAGACGCTGCTGCGCCACGCCGAGGCCAGCGGCGCGGCCTTCACCTATCCGGTCATCCGCGAGTTCGGCGACAGCGCGAACCTGATGGGCATCTTCCCGTACGCCCCCGCGCGGCTGATCGGGGTGCCGCATATCGACGCCATGGCGCTGGTCTCGGTCGCCGCCTGGGCCGGCGCCGGCGGCTACGGCGAATCGCGGCTCGGGTGGGAGGATTACGAATTCTGGTGCCGCATGGCCGAACTCGGGCTGACCGGTCAGCAGGTCGCCGGTGAACCGCTGGCCGAATATCGGGTGCATCGCGGCTCCATGCTGCGCACCACCACCGAATTGGCCGACACCAAGCCGCGCGTTGTCGCGGACATGCAGCGCCGGCATCCGTGGCTGTCGCTGGTGGCCGCCAAGCAGGCACCGCCGCCACCCGCGCCCACCAGCGCAGGCACCGAGATGTCGGCGCTGGAGGCGATCCTGCCGCTGCTGCGTTGCCCGGAGACAGGTCAGCCGCTCGTGCGCGATGGCGATACGCTGCGCACGCCAGATGGCGCGCGGCGCTGGCCACTCGTGGCCGGGCGGCCGGTGCTGTTCCCCGGCATGTCCGCGCCGCGCGTGGTGCTCGATCAGCACGTCAGCAATCCGCTGCCAGAAGCGGCGCAGGCAATGATGCGCGAGGCGACGGGGCCGGTGCTGAACCTCAGCGCCGGTGGCACGGCAGAGCGGCTGCCGCATGTGATCGAGGCCGAGGCGTCGATCTTCCGCAACACGTCCGTTGTGGCCGACGCACACCATCTACCGTTCCAGGACAGCGTGTTCGAAGCGGTCGTCGTGCTGAACGCGTTCGAGCATTACCGGGAGCCGGCGCGCGTGGCGGCGGAGATCCTGCGCGTGCTGCGGCCGGGCGGCAGGGTGCTTGTCCACACCGCGTTCCTGCAGCCGCTGCACGAAGCGCCATACCATTTCTACAACTGCACCCGATACGGGCTGGAGGCATGGTTCGCGGGGTTCGAGACGGAGCGCCTGCACGTCTCGGACAATTTCAATCCGGCCTACACGCTCGCATGGCTCGCGCACGAAGCGCGCGCGGCCGTGCAAGGCGATGTCTCGGCCGAGGCTGCGCGGGCGCTCGGCGCCGCGACGTTCGGCGAGTTCGCCGATCTGTGGACCGATCCCGCCGCGTTCGCCGCCAGCCCGCGCGTGGCCGATCTGCGCCGTCTGCGCCAGACCACCCAGGAATCGATCGCCGCAGGCTTCGAGTATATCGGCCGCCGGCCAGGAGGGACGCGTGGCTGAATTCCACTTCGTCGAGGATTACGAGCGCCTCGTCGCCAACCTCGTCGCCACGCGCCCCATCGACGAGGCGATGGCGGTCGCGGTCGGCGGCGATTTCGAGAACATCGGACGGATCGAACGCTCCGTGGTGCGTCATGCCGGGTTGCGCGACGGCATGTCGCTGATCGATCTCGGCTGCGGCAGCGGGCGGCTCGCCTGGGCGCTCGGGCAGGCCATGCGCATCGACTATCTCGGCATCGACATCGTGCAGGCGCTGCTGGATTACGCGAAAACCAGGTCGCCATCGACCTATCGCTACGTGCTTAACCGCACGCTTGCCATTCCCGCGCCCGACGCCTCGGCCGACATGGTCGCGGCCTTCAGCGTGTTCACGCATCTGCTGCACGCCGAAACCTATCTGTACATGGAGGACATCAAGCGCGTGCTGCGGCCGGGCGGGCGGCTGGTGTTCTCGTTCCTGGAATTCGCCAACCCGGAACACTGGCTGGTGTTTTCCGGAACGGTCGAGGCACAGCGCAAGAGCGAGACGCCGCACCTCAATCAGTTCATCGAGCGCAACGCCATCGACCTCTGGGCGACGAAGCTGGGCTACGAGCGCGAGGCGTTCATCGACGGCGCCGACGCACCCTGGGGCGATGCGCCCAATCTGTGGCAGACGGTTGCGATCCTGCGGCGTCCGTAGCCGGTGGCTTCCGCCACGGGCGCAACCGCGCTAAGCCAAGCCAAGGACAGGAGGAAACCATGAGCGACAAGCGTTTCGAGGGACGGGTGGCGGTGGTCACCGGTGGCGCGTCCGGCATCGGCTTTGGCGCGGCCCAGCGCTTCCTGCGCGAAGGCGCCAAGATCGCGGTATGGGATCGCGATGCAGCCACACTGGCGAAGCTGGCGGACAAGGTCGGCGGCCCCGTTCACACCGAAGCGCTGGACATCAGCGACCACGCCGCCGTCGCGCGCGCGGCGGAGAACACCTTCGCCGCCCTCGGCCGGCTCGACATCCTGGTCAACAGCGCGGGCATCGCGGGGCCGAGCGCCACGCTGTGGGAGATCGGGGTGGATGCCTGGAAGCAGGTGATGGATGTCAACGTCAACGGCATGTTCTACTGCTGCCGCTCCGTGGTGCCGCTGATGCTGAAGAACGACTACGGCCGCATCGTGAACATCGCCTCGGTCGCGGGCAAGGAAGGCAATCCGCGCATGGCGGCCTATTCCGCCTCGAAGGCCGCGGTGATCGGGCTGACCAAGTCGCTTGGCAAGGAACTGGCCAAGACCGGGGTGCGGGCGAACTGCATCACGCCGGCGACCGTGGTGACGCCGATCCTCGACACGCTCGATCAGGCGGCGATCGACTACATGCTCTCGAAGATCCCGATGGGCCGCTTCGGCACCGTCGAGGAGAACGCGGCGCTGATCTGCTTCCTCGCCAGCGAGGAACTCTCGTTCAGCACCGCCGCCACCTTCGACATTTCCGGCGGGCGCACGACGTTCTGAACCCGTGGGGGGCGGTTCAGCCGAACCGCTCCTCCATCTCCCGCCGGGCCTGTGCGGCGGCACCGTGAGCCGCCACCACGTCGTCCCAGCCCACGATGGCGCCGTCCGCCACGTCGCGCACCAGCCGGACCCCATGCGCCAGCCCGATCGGCAGCGCCCGGCGCGCGAGACTGGCCTTGGCAGGCAGCAGTTTGCCCCAGACTGTGTAACCGCCCTCGCCGTCCAGCGTTTCCCCGGCGCGCAGGGCACGCTTGGCCACCGCGACGACATCGCCGCGCCACGCATGCGGCTGGCCTGTCGGCTCGCCCCGCAGCGCGGCGGACAGAACAGAAATGTTCAGCTCCAGTCCGATCAGATGATACGGCTTGTACATCGCGGCATACCGGCCGCTCGGGTCGGTGCGCAGGCCGTACTGGCGGAAGCACTGCGCCGCGTAATCGCCCGGCGCCTCGAACACCACGTAGACGCCCCAGCGCAGATCGCGAAACACCGGCCGCCCGTCGCGTTCCAGCGACGACACCACTTCGACAATGCCCGCACGCTCCAGCACGCCGCCGGCGGCGCGCGGGCGCAGCAGGTACGGCAGATCGTCCACCCCGCAGGCCGGGAACGATAGCCCGTCGCTCGGCACATCGAGGTCGCAGGCATTCGCGATCGCGGCCATCTCGATCGCGGATTTCGTGCCATCGAGGAAGGAGTTGAACATTTGCGGGTTCATGCCGGCCGCGCGCGCCTGCTCCGGCGTCAGCCCGTAATGCGTCCACACGTCATCCGGCGTGACGCGATGGTACAGCGGCAGGTATTTTGTTCCCTTGCCGGCGGCAACGACAGAAAAACCGCAGGCTCGCGCCCAGTCCACCATTTCCGCCGTCAGCGCCGGCTGGTCGCCGTAGGCGAGCGAATACACCACGCCCGCCTGCCGCGCCTGTTCGGCCAGCAGCGGCCCGGCCAGCACGTCGGCCTCCACGTTGACCATCACCACATGCTTGCCAGCCGCGATGGCCGCGCGGGCATGGGCGATGCCGGCGGCGGGGCTGCCGGTGGCTTCCACCACCACCTCCACGTCGTCGCGCCGTGCGAGCGCCGCGCCATCCTCGACGAACAGGGTGGCGGCGAGGCGCTCCTCGGTCCAGCCGACCGCGCGGCAAGCGGCGCGGGCGCGTTCGGGGGAGAGGTCGGCTATGCCGGTCACGATCAGGCCGGGGGTGGTCGGCACCTGGGCCAGAAACATCGAGCCGAATTTGCCCGCCCCGATCAGCCCCACGCGCACCGGCCGCCCGGCTTCGGCGCGCGCCGCGAGCATGCGAAACAGGTTCATGGCGTCGTTCCCCCGGAGTTGGCGGCATGACAGTCCAGTGCCTCGCCCGCGTCAAATCCGGGCGTCACGCTTCCTTAAATCCTGCGGCGCATGCTGGGCGCGCAGCAAAATGGCGGCGCAATGGCGCAAAGACGCGTGTTGGTAACGGGCGGCGAGGGGTTCGTCGGGCGGCAGGTCGTGGCGGCGTTGCGGGGCCTCGGCGCCGAGGCGTTCGTGCCCGCCCGCCCCGGCATCGATCTGCTGACCCAGGAGGGTCGCGGGGCATGGATCGCGGCCACGCGGGCGGACACGCTGATCCACGCCGCCTGGGTGACACGCCATGGCACCTACTGGGACGCCCCGGAAAATCTCGACTGGCTGGCCGCCAGCCTCGATCTGCTGCGCGCCTTCGCCGAAGCCGGGGGGCGGCGCTTCGTGCTGGTCGGCACCTGCGCCGAGTACGACTGGTCGCGCCCGACACGCACACCGTGGCGGGAGACGCGGGCAACCCGGCCGGCCTCGCTGTATGGCGCGGCCAAGCTCGCCACCTGGACCGCCGCCGCCGCCTTCGCCGCGCAATGTGGCCTCACCGCCGCCAGCGCGCGCCTGTTCCTGCCAGTGGGCCGCCACGAGGCCCCGGGCCGGCTGCTGCCCAGCCTCATCGCCGCGGTCCGCGCCGGCACCGAGCTGCGCACCGGGCCGGCCAACCTGACGCGGGACGCGATCGATGTCCGCGACGCGGGCGAGGCGATCGCCCGGCTGGCGCTGTCGGACGCGCTGGGGCCGGTGAACATCGGCACCGGGCGGCCGATCACGCTTGGCGAACTGGCGCGCCGGGTGGCCGGCGCGTCCAGCCATCTGGTGCGGCTCGGCGGGCGGGCACCGCGCGCGGGCGAACCGCTCTGGATGGTGGCCGACCCCGCCCGCCTGCGCCGCGCCACCGGCTTTTCCCCGCGCTTCACGCTCGACGACACCATCGCCGATGCGTGGGCCTATTGGCGGACGGTCGCATGACCGCCTGCCCGCTCTGCGCCGCCGCCACGCCGCCGCCGTTCCTGGTCCGTCCCTCGGTCCCGGTGCACCAGAACCTCCCGGCCGCCACCGCCGCCGAGGCGCAGGCTGCCCCGCGCGGCCGCTTGGAGATGGTGGCGTGCGGGGCCTGCGGCTTCGTGTTCAACCGCGCCTTCGATCCCGCGCTGCCGCGCTACGGCCCGGGCTACGACAACGCCCAGGGTCACTCTCCGGCGTTCGCCGCGCATCTGGACGCGCTGGCGCGGCATCTGGTCGAGCAACGCGGCGTGCGCGGCGCCCGCATCGTCGAGGTCGGCTGCGGGCGCGGCGATTTCCTCGCCCGCCTCGTGGCGTGGCCCGGCGCGGACAATCGCGGCACCGGCTTCGATCCCGCCTATGACGGGCCGGACGAAGCGCTGGGCGGCCGGCTGCGCTTCGCGCGGCGGCTGTATGGGCCGGACTGCGCCGATGTGCCGGCGGATGTGGTGGTCTGCCGCCATGTCATCGAGCATGTCGCGGACCCGCTGGCGCTGCTGCGCGCGGTGCGCGGTGCGCTGCGCGGCGCGCCCGGCGCGCGCGTGTTCTTTGAGACCCCGGACGTAGCCTGGATTCTGGCCAACGCCGTGATCTGGGACTTTTTTTACGAGCACTGCTCGCTGTTCTCGCCCGCGAGCCTCGCGGGCGCCTTCGCGCGGGCTGGCTTCGCCACGGCGGAGACACGCGCGGTGTTCGATCGCCAGTATCTCTGGCTGGAGGCGCGGCCCGGCGATGCGCCAATGCCCCACGGGGCAGGCGACATCCCCGCCCTCGCCACCTCCTGCGGCGCCACGGAGGCGGCGCGTCTGGCGGCCTGGGGCGCACGGCTCGCGGGGCTGGTCGCACGCGGCAAGGTCGCCCTGTGGGGGGCCGGCGCGAAGGGCGTGACGCTGGCCAACCTCGTCGATCCCGACGCGAAGACGATCGATTGCGTGGTGGACATCAACCCCGACAAGCAAGGCCGCTTCGTGCCCGGCACCGGCCACGCGATCGTGCCGCCCTCGGCCCTCGCCACGCGCGGCGTCCGCCATGTCGTGCCGATGAATCCGGCCTATCGCCACGAGATCGCCGATCTGTTGCTCGGGTTGGGCGGCGCCCAGCTTGCCGAGTGGGACGACTGAGCCGTACCCTGGCGCGAACAAGGGGAGGCCCACCATGGCGGCGACCAAGCGCGTGCTCTGTTTCGGCGATTCCAACACCTGGGGCTTCATGCCCGTCCCGCACGGGGCGCCGACGCATCGCTACCCGCGCGAAAAGCGCTGGCCGCATGTCATGGCCGCCGCCGTCGGCCCGCATATCGAGGTGATCGAGGAAGCCCTGAACGGGCGCACCACCGACACGCCGGACCCGGCGCTTGCCCTGCTCGGCGGCGTGGGGGCGGACGGCAGTGCCTATTTGCCGGTGGCGCTGGCGAGCCACCTGCCGCTCGATCTCGTGATCGTCATGCTCGGCACCAACGACGTCAAACCGCATCTCGGCCGCGACGCGGGGCGCATCGCGCAGGGGGCGAAGAAGCTGCTGGATCATTGCCGCACGCTCGATGGCGGCATCGGCACCGTCTATGCGAACCCGAAAATGCTGCTGATCGCCCCGCCGCCGCTCGGGCGCCTGAGCGACTATTTCGCCGAGATGTTCGCCGGCGGCCACGCCAAGACGGTGGCGATGGCGCCTCTCTACGAAGCGGTCGCCCGGCTCGTCGGGGCGGAGTTCCTCGACGCTGGCGCCCATATCGAGACGGACGGCGTGGATGGCGTGCACCTCTCCGAGGACGCGCAGCGCAAGCTCGGCCTTGCGGCAGCCGAGAAGGTGCGGGCGATACTCGGCTAGGCGCCCCGCCGTGCCGCCAGAAGCGTGGGCGGCGCGGCGCGCCACCACGGGTGCAGGCCACCGATTCGGATCTCGACGATCGGCCGTTCCGCTCCCGCCGGCAGCAAGCCGGCCGGGATGCGCCCGCTGCCGTCGGTCCAGCGCCAGCGCCGCGCGCCATCGCCCTCCGGCTGGTGGAAGCCCTCGGCCAGCCACGAGTCGTGCGGATGCAGCACGCAGCGCTTCCGGCCGCGCCGCAGCACCACGCGCTCGACCATCGCGCCGAGCCGGCGCCGGTCGTCGCTGAGCGGGTCGATTTCGGCCGGCACGCCGGCCCGGCTGCGGATGCAGATATCCCCTTCCGCCGCCGGCAGCATGAAACGCAGGGCATCCCCGGCCACGCCGGATGGATCCACCCGTATCCCGCCAGCTTCGAGCCAGATCTCATTCCCCGGCGTCAGCAAGAAGCCATTGTCGAGCGCGCGCACCAGCAGCCGTTCGCGCGCCGCGGTCACCAACGGCCCATCGCCGCGCAGCGGCGCGCAGGCATCGCGCTCCCAGGTTCGCGCCCGTCCGGAAAAATCCGCGTGCAGCGCGGCGAGCGTGCCACCGTTGCCGAACTGCCGGCGGTTGCCGGTGTCCAGGTAGCTCTCCGCCGGCAAGCCCTCGGCCAGCAGCACATCGTGCGTGGCAAGTTCGACGTGGAAATACGTCACCGCGTCGATGTCCTCGTCCGGCGCGATGCTGGCGCCATTGACCAGGTAGCGCACCGGGATCAGCACGCCATCCAGAAACAGCGCGTGATCGGGCGAGAGCAGCAGGTCGCGGTGCGGCAGCCCGTCCGCGAACGCCCCCGCCCGCACCCGGATCGGCCGCGCCGCCGCCGGGTGCGGGTGCCGGCGCAGATCAACATGGCGATACCCGATCCAGCGCACCGCCCGGCACGGCGCACCCGGTGCGCGCGCCGTCACCACCCGGTCGCCGACCGCGAGCGCCTCCACCGCCACCGCGCCGCGATCGGTCGCGATGCGCGTGCCGGCGGCGAAACAGGCGAGCGTGATGAGAAGATTGCCACTGGCGTCGTCCGCCGCCTGGAAGTCGCCCTGGCTGTAGGTGCCGTCGATCTGGTACGTCAGATATGGCGTGCCGCCCACGCCGGTGGTGATTTGCAGCACATGGCTCGACGCGTTGTAGCTGAGCCCCTGGTTCTGGTAAGGCGTGTTCGAGCCGAACAGCGACTGCGGCAGTTGCTCGATTGTGTCGCCGGCCTGGAAGCCGGTGATCACCGCCGCTTGCTGGGTCGAGGCGAGGATCAGGCGGTTGCCGGTGCCGTCCTGGAAATTCACGTCGATGTTGGTCGCCTGGGTGATCTCGGCGGTGCTGTTGTGGGCGAGGTTGATGGTGCCGGAGGTACCGAACCCGCCGGTCGGGTCGCCCATCGTCACACCCACGGCCGCCAGCGTGCCGTGGTCCAGGTTGACCGTGCCGATCAGCATGCTGGTGTAGCCAATGTCGGCCGTGTTCAGCGGCACCACCACGAAGCCCGCGCCGCCACCGACGTCGATCGTGCCGTTGTTCCGGAACTGGCCGATATTGGAGGGATTCGGCACGGCATTCGTGATCGGGCCCGCCGGCAGGGCAAACTTGACCCCCGGAGACCCGCTCGGCCGGTCCACGCCGAGCACCATGGCGGTGTTCGCGCCGAACACGTCGATCACGCCGGTGAACGCGGTGATGCCGGTCGTCGCCAGCACCCCCTCCGTCCCGGCGGTCACGTCGGCGATGGTGACACCGGGGCCGATGGTGCTGTTCAGGGTCTCCAGATAGGCATTCGGCACCGCGCCATTGGCTCCGGCGATGGTCGGGCCACCGAGGTCAATGACAAGGTTGGCGGCCGGATCGATGCCCGAGAGCAGCTCGGCGCTGCCGGCGGTGATGACGGCGGTGTCGCCGGCCCCGGGAACGCTCGCCGGCGCCCAGTTGCTCGCCATGTTCCAGTCGCCGACCGCGCCGCTGTTCCAGGTGACCGTCGTCATGCGCCCGCCCCCCTTTTGACCTGTCGGGAGCTAGGCTAGAACAGTTGCGGTCTCGATGTCATCTCAGTAATCGCACGCGCCTACGCCGCGCGCCGCAAGCCCGCATAGGCCCGGCACGCCTCGCCAAAGGCGCGAAAGATCGCGCGGCTCGGGGCGTCGTGGGCGAAGTGCCATTCCGGATGGAACTGCACGCCGAACGCCCAGCCCGGGGCGCTGGCCACGCGCACAGCCTCGATGGTGCCGTCCGGCGCCACCGCCTCGACCACCAGCCCTTCGGCCGGACGGTCGATCGCCTGGCCGTGCAGCGAGTTGACCATGATCTCCGTCGCCCCGGCGATGCGGGCCAACTGGCCGGAGAGTGTCACCGGGTGCTTCAGGCGGAACTGGTGCTCCATGGTGCCTGGGCCGGAGCGGTGATCCATGCGGCCGGGCAGCGTGTGCACGCGCTGGTGCAGCGTGCCGCCGAGCGCCACGTTCAGCTCCTGGATACCACGGCAGATCGCCAGCACCGGCATGCCGCGCCCGATGGCCGCGCGGATCAGCGGCAGCGTGGTGCCGTCGCGCGGCGGGTCGTGCCGATCCGGCGTTTCCGACTCTTGCACGCCGTAGCGGTGCGGCTCGACATTGCTCGGGCTGCCGGACAGCAACAGGCCGTCGATGCGGTCGAGCATGGCGATCAGCCCCTCGCCCACCGGCGGCAGCAGGATGGGCAGCGCGTCGGCCGCCCCCATCAGGGCGGCGCCGTAGCGCGCCGGGGTGGCGTGCTGCACCAGCTCGTCGATCTGCTTGGTGCAGGCGGGGATGCCGACGATCAGCGTCATGCGAATGTCCTCAGGGCACGGTCAGGGTACGGTATCATTGCGGCTTCGGTCGGAACGCATCCGCCACCGCCGCGCAGGCGGCGCCGAGCAGCATCAGGAACGCCATCGGCCTCGCCGAGCCGTCCGCCAGCACGCCGACCAGCAGCCCGCTGACCGCGCCGAGGCAGAACTGCATCGTGCCCATGAGGGCGGAGGCGCTGCCGGCGTGCCCGGCATGGCGCGACAGCGCGCCAACGGTCGCATTCGGCAGCACGAATCCCATGCTCATCATGCTGACCAGCACCGGCGCGGCGATGGTCCACCACGGCCCGACGCCGGCCAGCGCGACGACGCTCATGCCCAGCGTCGCCGCGACATACACACCGACGGCCGCGCGGATCACCCGCCCGGCACCGAAGCGGCGGATGGCGTGCGGGTTGACCTGCGACGCGCCGATGAACCCCGCCGCACAGCCGCCGAACAACATGCCGAACAGCGCCGGCGTCAAATGGAAGCGGTCGATGAACACGCCCGGCGCACCGCCGAGATAGGAAAACAGCCCGAACAGCGCGAAGCCGCCGATCGCCGCATGGGAGAGAAAGCCGCGCTCGACGATGATCGCGCGATAGCGCGTGATCTGCTCGACAAGGCTCAGCCGCACGCGCCGCGCGGGCGCCAGGGTCTCGGGCAGGATGCGCCAGACCACCACGCCGCAGATCGCGCCATACAGCGCGACCAGCCAGAAGATCGCCTGCCAGCCGAGTGTCGCCAGCACGAAGCCGCCCAGCGTCGGCGCCAGGATCGGCGCCACCCCCATGACCAGCATGAGCTGGCTCATCATCCGCGCCGCCGCGTGCCCGTCCGACAGGTCGCGCACGATGGCGCGCGGGATCACCATGCTGGCCGAACCGCCGATGGCGGCCAGGAAGCGCATCGCGGCCAGGGTCGCGAGGTCGGGTGCCACGGCACAGCCGATGGAGGCCAGCGTGTACAGCGCGGTGCCCGCGATCAGCGGCGCGCGCCGGCCGAACCGGTCGGACAGTGTGCCCTGCGTGATCTGCCCGATGGCAAGCCCCAGGAACCAGGTCGCCAGCGTGACCTGCGCCGTGCCGGGCCGCCCGCCGAGGGCGGCCTCGATCGCGGGGAAGGCGGGCAGGTACATGTCGGTCGAAATCGGCCCCACGGCCGCGAGCAGACCGAGCAGCGCCGGCAACCAGGACGGAAAGGGCATGGTGGACTATTGCCGCGCCGCGGCACGGGCCGCCACACACAATCGGGAATGGCCGCGTCCCTTCGGACCGGCGGCGGCCCCGCGTCACCGTTTCGCGTCGAACGGCACCGCCACGCAGCGCAGCCCTTGCACCGCCACCTTGCAGAATTGCGCGCCGCCGTCCTGCCCGACGAACCAGGCATAGGTGACGTCGCCCGATTGCGTCGCCGACACCGCGGCGGCGTGGAAGCCGACCGAAGGCGCCTGCTGCGCGTCCGCCGAGACGATGCGCAAGCCGGCCACTGCCACAATGGCGCCGGCGAGACCAGCCAAGCCGATGCTGACACTGCGATGCATGGGGATTGCTCCTTGTGAGACTACGGGTAAGAGTGCGGCGTCTCGGCGGCCGCGTGGGTCAGGGCGACAAAACCTCCACCGCCGCCGCGTCCCCGCGCAGTACATCCACCCGCGTCGTGCCGTTGTCGCGGGCGAAGCGCAGGTCGAACCGCCGCTCGCCCACACACAGATCGCGCAGCGTCAGTTCCGGCAGCCAGGACGGCAGCGCCGGCGACACCCGAAGTCTTCCCCCCGGTGCATCCGGCTCGATGCCGAGCAGGGCTTGCAGGAACGAGAACGCCGAGCCCGCCGCCCAGGCCTGCGGCACGTTGGCACCCAGCACCTGCACCGGGAACGCCGCCACCTCGCGCGGCAGGCCCGCGTAGAGTTCCGGGATCTGATGCAGCGCGAAGAACGACGCCGCCCCGCTGACCGCGCGCGCCACGGTATTGGCCTCGGCGCGAAAGCCGTAGCGGGTGAAGCCCTGGGCGATCAGACCGTTGTCGTGCGGCCACACCGAGCCGTTATGGTACGAGATCGGGTTGTATGCCGGGTGCGCGGCCGAGAGCGTGCGGATGCCCCAGCCGGAGAACATGTCCGGCGCCATCAGCCGGGCCACGACCCGCCCCGCCCGCTCCTTCGGCACGATGCCCGACCACAGCAGATGGCCGACGTTGGAGGCGGAGGTGAGCACCTTCTTCTTGTCGCCGTCGAGCGCATAGGCATAGCCGCCCCAGGCTTCGTCCCAGAACACCTCGTTGAATGTCCGATACAGCGCCTCCGCCTTGCGGCGCAGCGCCGCCGCGCGCTCCTGGCGCCCGAGCGCGTCGAAGATCTCGGCCATGCCGACCCAGCCGGCATAGACATAGCCCTGCAACTCGCACAGCGCCTTCGGCCCGCGCACCAGCGAGCCATCCGGGTACGGCACCGCGTCGCCGGCGTCCTTCCAGCCCATGTTCTCGTAGCCGCGCGGCGAGCGCGTCTGGTACTCCTGGAAGCCGTCGCCGTCGCGGTCGCCGAAGTGGTCGATCCACTCCAGGCACCGCTCCGCCGTGACCATGTGCCGCTCCAGCACCTCGCGCCGGCCGGTCCAGCGCCATGCCTGATGCAGCAGCACGAGGTACAGCGGCGTCGCGTCCGCGGTGCCGAAATACGGCGTGTGCGGCACCAGCTTGAAATGCGCCAGTTCGCCGAGGCGCAATTCGTGCAGGATCTTGCCCGGCTCGGCGTCGCGCGCATCGTCGCGCTCGGCGGCCTGCCAGTCGCCGAGCACGGCCAGCGCGCCGTGCGCGAATTCCATCGTCACCGGGGCCGCCTGCATCGCCACGATCAGGCTGTCACGGCCGAACAGGGCGGCGAACCACGGCAGGCCGGCCGCGGGCATGATCGCGGTGCCGTCGGTGCGCGTCTGCGGCAGCCGCAGCGCCGCCAGATCGTCCACCGCCTGTTGATAGAACCGATAGAATTCCTCGTTCGGCGTCGCCAGCTTGGTGCTCGCCTCGCGCCACGCCCGCAGCGAGGCGGCGCTGGCCGAGGCGGCACTTTCATGCGCGCAGGCGCCGGGGGCGGGCAGCGTCTCGGCGCCGTCGTGCAGGTCGGTCAGCAGGCAGGCGTGCCAGGACTCGCCGGGGGCGAGATCGACCTCGAAGCTGATCCGCCCGTTGGCGGAGACCGCCGGCGTGTCGGACTTGGCCCGCACCGTGATACCGCGCAGGAAATCGCCGTTGCGGTATTGGCTGAGAAGGCGTTGCTCCGCCTCCGACCACTGCGTGAAGATGCGGCCGCGCCGGACCAGCCGGTGCGACTTCACCTCGAACAGATCGGCGAAGTCCGAGCGCAGCACGAGTTCGAGGTTGAACTTCGCGCGCTCACGCCCGTGATTGACGATGTCGATGTCCTCGTGCACCCCGCCTTCCATCCAGCGGCCGAGCGTCAGCAGCAGCGTGCGGCGGGGGATCTCGCCGTCCTGCGTTGGGATGGCGGGGTTGGTCAGCAGCGCCTGCATGGCGAAATGCGTCGGCGCGCCGCCGTTCAGCGCCTCCCACGCGGCGCCGTTGGCGGAGAGTTGCCACACGCTGATGATCCGCGTGTCGCGGAACAGCAGGCCCCGCTCGGTCTCGCCCAGCACCTGCCCGTCCGGCTCGCTGAGCCACACAGCCTCGCCCTGGTGAATGACCAGTTTGGGGCTGCCAACATGGATGTCGAGGCTCATTGGCCCTCCCGGTTCATGCGGTATCGGAGGCGAGCGGCAGTGCCCGCGGCGGTGGCGGCGGGGCGTGCAGATGCGCGGTCTCGGGCATGACCAGCCAGACCAGCGCGACCGCCCCGGCGCCGAGGCCAGCGAGGACGACGAAGGTGGGGTGCAGCCCGATGGCATCGGCCAGCGCCCCGGCGCCGGCATTGCTGGCCGCCGCCCCCAGCGAAATGGCGACGCCGACGATGCCGAGCGCGAAGTTGAAGCGCCCGCCCGAATAGGTGATGTCGGCCACCACCAGCGGCAGCAGCACGCCGAACACGGCGCCGCTGACGCCGTCCAGCGCCTGTTCCACCACCAGCAGTTCCGGCGGCCCGCCCAGCGCGAACAGCAGCGCCCGCGCCGGCAGCGCCGCGAACCCGCACAGCAGCATCAGCCGCCGCCCGCGCCGGTTGGCCATCCGCCCGACCCAGGGCGAGAGCGCCGCCACCAGCACCTGCGGCACCACGGTCGCCGCCCCGGTGATGACATCGGCGAGGTGCCCCGCGTGCCGCGCCGCCTCGCCCGCCGCCAGCGGCAGCAGGGCGGCGTTGCACAGATGGAACGCCGCCGCACAGGCGATGAAGGCATGCAACCGCCGGTCGCGCAGCAGCCGCCGCTTCGGCACCGGCCGGCGGCGCCGCGCGACCGGCGGCGGCGCGGCAAGATGCCCCGTCTTCGTCGCCGCCATCAGCAGATCGCCGCGATGGATACGGAACAGCGCCAACAGGGCCGGCACGCCGACCCCGGCGGCGACATAAAACACCACCGAATCCGAAACAAAACTGCCGACCAGCCCCAGCATGCCCGCGCCCAGCGCGGCCCCGATGGCGGCATAGCGCGCATTCTGGCCGAGCCGCTCGCCCAGCATCTCCTGCTGGGTCAGCGCCAGCGTGATGGCCGCGATGGCGAGCGACAGCAGCGGGCCGGCCACCCCGGCGATCGCCTGCGCCGCCAGCACCGGCACGAACCCCGGCGCGGCGGCAAGCACCAGCAGCGCCAGGATCGAGGCGAGGATCGCCACACCGGCGACGCTGCGCTTGGCCGAGCTGTTGTCCACCACCATGCCCGCCGGCACCTGCGCCACGATCGCCGCGATGGTGCCGGCGCTCAGGACCAACCCGATCTCGCCGGTATCCCAGCCCGCCTTGGTCAGGTGCACAGGCACGAACGCGCCGAACCCGGTCTGCATGCCCGCGACCAGGAAGTTCAGCAGGCTGAGGCTGCCCAGGCTGGTGCTTGTCACGTCCGGCGGTTCCTCCCGGCCTCATACATAGCGGCGCGCGCGGCGCCGGCGCGAGCGGCCACGTTCACGCTGCCGCGCGCCGTTCGCTCGCCAGCAGCACGGCCCCCGCCGCCAGGATCAGGCCGGCCCCCGCGAACACACTCACCGGGGGAATATCGCCCCAGATGACGAACCCGAGCACAAACGCCCAGACGAGGGCGGAGTACTCGACCGTCGCCATCACCGAAGCGACGGCGTGGCGCATCCCCTCGTACAGCGCCAGTTGCGCGAGCGAGCCGATGCCGCCCACCGCGAGCAACAGGCCAAGCTCCGTCCAGTCCGGCGTGCGCCAGCGCACCGTGGCGCAGCCAATGGCGGTGGCGACCAGGAATGTCCCGTTGGTGTAGAACATCAGCAGCAGGTTGCTTTCCTTCATCGCGGTCTGACGCATCAGGATGATGGCGTAGCCCCAGAACGTGGCGGCGGTCAGCACCAGCACCGTGGCCAGCGACAGCCGCATGCCGCCCGGATCGCACGCCACCACCACGCCCGCGAAGCCGCACAGCACCGAAGCCCAGCGCGCGGGCGGAATCCTCTCGCCCAGCAGCGGCACGCTCAGCAGCGTGGTGATGATCGGGGCGGCAAAATACAGCGTCAGCAACTGCGCCAGCGGCAGCGCGCGCGCGGCGCTGTAGTAGCACAGCCACGCCACCAGCGTGATGCACGCGCGCAGCAGCAGCGCGCGCTTGATCGGGGTGGCAACGGCCCGCGCCAGCATCGCCCGCCCGCCGAGGCCCGCGCAGAACAGGACGATGACGGCGCTGCGGACCATCAGCACCTCCCAGGCCGGGATGTCGCGCCCGACCAGGATCTTGATGGAGGCGTCGTGCAGGGCAAACAGCAGATAGGCGGCCACGCCGAGACCCATGCCGATCATCGCCCCGCCGCGCCGCCGCCGGTCGGCCAGCGCGATCAGCGGCCCCAGTGCGACCATGCGCAGCGCGGTGGACAGACGGGACAGCGACACGCGCACACGGCTCCCGGATCGGGCGAGGCGGCGACTGTGGCGAAGCCGGCGCGCCGGCGCCCTTTCCCGCATCGCATGGCAGCAGCGCGCCTTGCGCGAGGCTCGGCCCCGCGCGCGACCCCCTTGCCGCGGGCGCGCCGTCGCGCCAAGACTGAAGTTTCCCCCGTTGGAAAGAGAGCCGCATCGTGAGCGTGGTGAATCGCCAGACCTATCGCGAGGCCATGGCACGCTTCGGTGCCGCCGTCAGCGTCGTGACCACGGACGGCACGGGCGGGCGGTTCGGCTTCACCGCCTCGGCCGTCACCAGCGTCACCGACGACCCGCCCACCCTGCTGGTCTGCGTCAACCGCCGCAACGATTCGCACCCCGCGCTGATCGCCAACGGGGTGTTCTGCGTCAACACGCTCGCCGCCGGGCAGGAGGAGCTGTCCAACACCTTCGGCGGCGCCGCCGAGGCGCAGGACGCGCGCTTCGCCGCCGGGGCCTGGCACACGCTGCGCACCGGCGCGCCGGCGCTGGCGGGTGCCGTGGTGGCGTTCGACTGCCGCGTGGTGCAGGTGACGGAGATCGGCACGCACAGCGTGGTGTTCGGCGAGGTCGTGGCCATCGAGCATGGCGCCGAGCACGACGGGCTGGTGTATTTCGGCCGCGCCTACCACCCGGTGCGCCGGCCGCGCGCGCTGCCGTAGGCGGCGCCGGCAACGCCCCGCCACCCCCGCTTGCGCGGGAATGGCGGGGTCGTTTGGTCAGGCGATCAGACCGAGGCGGAGATCACATCTGGCTGTAGTTGCCAGCGTGCCAGATGTACCAAACGTAGTCGGCCTTCGTCACGTCGCCCTTCTTGTCGTAGGACAGGTCGCCCAGCACCGTCGGCCACGTACCGGCCTTGATGGCGGCCGCGACTTTCTTCGGGTCGGTGCTTCCGGCCTTGGTCGCGGCTTCCGCCCAGAGCTGGATGGCGGCGTAGGTGTAGAGAACGTAGCCCTCGGGATCGATTCCCTTGGCCTTGAACTCCTTGACCACATCCGCGGCGGTGGCGCGGGTGCGCGGATCGGACGGGAAGGTCATCATGATGCCGTCGCCGGCGTCGCCGCTGATCTGCCAAAGCTCCTTGGTCACCAGCGAATCCGGGCCGAGGAGGGTGGCCTTCAACCCCTGCTCGCGCGCCTGCCGCGCGATCAGCCCGACCTCGGAGTGATAACCGCCGAAATACACCACGTCGATGCCGGCTTCCTTCAGGCGGCTGACCAGCGCCGTATAGTCGTGTTCGCCGGGAACATAGGCCTGGTACAGATCCTCCTTTTTCCCGGCGGCGTTCATTGCCTTCTTGGTCTCGTCGGCAATGCCTTTGCCGTAGGTCGTGTTGTCGTGCAGGATCGCCACCTTGCGGTCCTTGAACTCGGTGGCGATGGTCTTGCCGGCGACAGCGCCCTGCTGGTCGTCGCGCCCGCAAGTGCGGAACGTGTTCCAGCTACCCTCGTCGGTGAACTTCGGGTTGGTCGAGGCCGGCGTGATTTGCAGGATGCCTTCCTCGGTATAGACCTTGCTCGCCGGAATCGAGCTGGACGAGCAGAAATGGCCCGCGACGAACTTCACGCCGTCGCTCGCGAACTTGTTGGCAACCGAAACCGCCTGCTTCGGATCGCAGGCATCGTCGCCGATTTCCAGCACGAGTTGCTGGCCAAGCACGCCGCCCTTGGCGTTGATGTCGGCCACCGCCTGTTCCGCGCCGTCCTTCAGCTGCTTGCCGAAGGTCGCGTATTCGCCGGTCATCGGACCGGCGGAGGCGATCTTGATCTGCGCGTGGGCCGGCGCCGCGGCCAGCGACAGCGCAACGGCGAGTGTTGCGGCGCCGGCGAACAGAGTCCGTCTGAGCATGAAAATTTCCCCGTGATGTCTCACCGCGACCAGCGCGCGGCTGCTATGCAGCCTATTCGCAACCGATCACCGCGGAAAGCCCCGTTCGGCGGGGCGCTTGACGACCCGCCGCCCTGCCCCGATGCAGGGGGGAATTTCACCCTGCGGGAGACACAGTCATGAGCGGAACGGCCATCGGCGTCATCGGTTTGGGCAGCATGGGCAGCGGCATCGCCGGGCGGCTGCTCGACACCGGGCACGCGGTCACGGTGTTCAACCGCACCGCGAGCGTGGCCGCCCCCTTCGCCGCGCGCGGCGCCACGGTGGCGGCAAACCCGGCGGCGGCTGCGGCTGGCGGCCTCGTTATCACCATGGTCGCCAACGACGCGGCGCTGGAGCAGGTGGCGGCCGGCGAGCACGGCATCCTCGCGGCGCTGCCGAAGGGTGGCGTACACATCTCCATGAGCACCATCAGTGCCGCCCTCGCCCGCAGGCTCGCGGAGCAGCACGCGGCCCACGGCAGCCATTTCGTCGCCGCCCCCGTCTTCGGCCGGGGCGACGCCGCCGCCTCCGGCAAGATGTGGATTCTCACGTCCGGCGCCGCCGCGGCGAAAGCCAGGGTCCGCCCGGTGCTGGAGGCGCTGAGCCAGGGGATCGAGGATCTCGGCGAGGCGCCGGATGCCGCGCCGCTGGGCAAGATCGCCGGCAACTTCATGATCATCTCGGCCACCGAGGCCATGGGCGAGGCGTTCGCGCTGCTGGAAAAGAGCGGCGTGGATGCGCGGGCCTGGCACGCGATGATGGCGCGCTCGATCTTCGGCTGCCCGATCTACGCCAATTACGGCCGCATCATCCTGGACCGCGCGTTCAGCCCGCCGGGGTTCAAGCTGTCGCTCGGCGCGAAGGATCTGGGGCTGGCGCTCACCGCCGGGCAGGATGCCCAGGTACCGATGCCGTTCGCCTCGATCCTGCGCGACCGCTTTCTGACCTCGTTCGCCCAGGGGCGTGGCGAACTGGATCTGACCTCGCTCGCGCTCAATGCCGCGAACGACGCCGGGCTGAAGTGATAGGCAAGGCCAGGGGTTTTACCCCTGGCCCTCGACCGAGGCTGAGCCTCGATCATCCATGGGATCAAAGGGCCTTGGGCCCTTTGCGGGTCGAGGGCGGCGCCCTCGCCCTGCCTGCTTATGCCGCCGCGTCGGCCTCGCGCCGCTCGAACCGCTTGCGCTCGTGCGGGTCCAGATAGCGCTTGCGCAGGCGGATCGCGCTCGGCGTGACTTCGACCAGCTCGTCGTCCTCGATGTAGGCGATGGCCTGTTCCAGGCTCATCCGGCGCGGCGGCGTCAGCAGCATCGCGTCGTCCTTGCCGGCGGCGCGGATGTTGGTGAGCTTCTTTTCCTTGATCGGATTGACTTCGAGATCCGAGTCACGGGAATGCTCGCCCAGGATCAGCCCGACATAGACCTTGTCGCCCGGATTGACGAACAGCGTGCCGCGCTCCTGGATGTAGAACAGCGCGTAGTGGATCGCCTCGCCGTTCTCGGTGGAGATCAGCGAGCCGTTGCGCCGCCCCTCGATCGGGCCTTTCCACGGGCCGTAGCCCGCGAACAGCCGGTTCATGATGCCGGTGCCGCGCGTGTCGGTCAGGAACTCGCCGTGATAGCCGATCAGCCCGCGGCTCGGCATGATGAAGGTCAGCCGCACCTTGCCGCCGCCGGAGGGGCGCATGTCGCGCAGCTCGCCCTTGCGGCGGCTCATTTTCTCCACCACCACGCCGGAGAACGGCTCGTCCACATCGACGAGCACTTCTTCCATCGGCTCCTCGCGCTCGCCGGTCGCCTCGTTGTTTCGCGTCAGCACGCGCGGGCGGCCGATGGTCAGCTCGAAGCCTTCGCGGCGCATGGTCTCGATCAGCACGCCGAGCTGCAATTCGCCGCGCCCGGCCACCTCGAACGCCTCGCTCTCCTGGCTCTCGGTGATCTTGATGGCGACGTTGCCCTCGGCCTCGCGCAGCAGCCGGTCGCGGATTTGCCGGGAGGTGACCTTCTTGCCCTCGCGGCCGCCGAGCGGGCCGTCGTTGACGCGGAACGTCATCGCGAGCGTCGGCGGATCGACCGGGATCGCGTGCAGCGGCTCCGTCAGTTCCGGGGCGCCGACGGTGTCCGGGATGGTGGCTTCGGACAGGCCCGCGACCGCGACGATGTCGCCGGCCTCGGCCTCCTCGACGGTCATGCGGTCGAGGCCACGGAAGCCCAGCAGCTTGGTCAGCCGCCCGGTCTCGACCACCGTACCGTCCTGGCGCAGCACCTTCACCGGCATGTTCAGCTTGGCGCGGCCCTGCTCGACGCGCCCGGTCAGCACGCGGCCGAGATAGTTGTCGTATTCGAGGATCGAGGCGACCATCGCGAACGGCGCCTCCTTGTCCAGCTCCGGGGCATGGACATGGCGGACCACCAGATCGAACAGCGGCGACAGATCTTTCCGCGCGCCGTGCAGCTCCAAATCGGCCCAGCCCTGGCGGCCGGATGCATACAGCATCGGGAAATCGAGTTGTTCATCCGTCGCGCCCAAGGCGGCGAACAGATCAAAGATTTCTTCGTGGACTTCGTCGGCGCGGGCGTCCTGGCGGTCGATCTTGTTGACCACCACGATCGGCTTCAGGCCGCGTTGCAGCGCCTTGCCGACGACGAACTTGGTCTGCGGCAGCACGCCCTCGGCGGCATCCACCAGCACCAGCGCGCCATCGACCATGTTCAGGATACGCTCGACCTCGCCGCCGAAATCGGCGTGGCCGGGGGTATCGACGATGTTGATGCGCGTGTCCTTCCACACCACGCTGGCGCACTTGGCCAGGATGGTGATGCCGCGCTCGCGTTCCAGGTCGTTGCGGTCGAGCGCGCGCTCGGCCACCTGCTGGTGTTCGCGGAACGCGCCCGACTGCTTCAACAGCTGATCGACCAGCGTCGTCTTGCCGTGATCGACGTGGGCGATGATCGCGATATTGCGGATGTCCATGGGGCCTGCCGAACGGAGACGGATTTCGCGCGTGAACGAACGACGGCGCCAGGACCACCCCGACGCCGTCGCTTATGCTGCGGCGCACACTTAGTGCGTCGCGCGCCCGGATGCGAGCAAAATCCCGCGACGCGCGCGCAGTCCAGCCCGGCGTCAGCCCAGCAGCGTCGCCATGTCGCCGAAATCCGGCCGCAGACGGGCGCCGTAATGGCTGATGATCTCGGCCGCTGCGATGCTGCCCAGCCGGCCGCAGGCGGCCAGATCGTGCCCGGCGGTCAGCGCCGCGAGGAACCCGGCGGCATACACGTCGCCCGCCCCGGTGCTGTCCACAAGCTGCGTCGGCTCCGCCGCCACCTCCACCGTTTCCGCCCCGCGCACCACGATGCTGCCGTCTCCGGCCCGCGTGATCGCCGCCAGCGCCACCTCGCCGCGCACGCGCGCGATGGCGTCGGCGAGGTCGTTGCACTCGTACAGCGCGCAGATCTCGGACTCGTTGGCGAACAGGATGTCGATGTGCCCGCGCACGAGGTCGAGGAAGGCGGCGCGGTGGCGATCCACGCAGAACGAGTCCGACAGCGTCAGCGACACCTTCCGCCCCGCCCCGTGCGCCACGGCCGCCGCATGGCGGAAGGCCGCCTGCGCCGCCGGTTCGTCGTACAGGTAGCCCTCCATATAGGTCACGGCCGCATCGGCGACCGCCGCCTCGTCCACCTGCGCCACCCCGAAGGCGACACAGGCGCCGAGATAGGTGTTCATGGTGCGCTGGCCGTCCGGCGTGACCAGAATCATGCTGCGCGCGGTGGGCGCGCCGCTGGCCAGCGGGGCGGTCGGGAAATGCACGCCGGCGGCGGCGATGTCGTGGCGGAACACGGCCCCTAGCTGGTCCTCCGCCACGCGCCCCAGATAGGCCACGCGGGCGCCAAGGCCGGCAGCGGCGGCGCAGGTATTGGCGGCGGACCCGCCGCTGGTTTCCTGTGCCGGCGGCATGGCGGCATAGATCGCCTGCGCCCGTGCCGCGTCGATCAGCGTCATGCTGCCCTTGCGCATGTCGTGCCGGGTGATGAACGCCTCATCGACCGGGGCCAGCACATCGACGATGGCGTTGCCGATGCCCAGGACATCGAACCGGGGAGGCGGGACGGCGGACGACATGGCAATACTCCGGACATTTCCGAGCCGCCCGCCTATCACCCGTCCCAGGGCCCCGCAACCGAAGACCGACGGAGACATGATGCACCTGCTCACCCCGCCGCTGCGCGCGTTGGCACAGATGGACGATCCGGCGTTTCTCGGCGTGGTCTGGCGCAGCATCGCCTGGACGCTCGCCGCCTTCGTGGCCCTGGCCGCGGCGCTGGCGTGGGGCGGGCACGCGCTGCTCGCCACGCATGGCTGGCTCGGCTGGCTGGCCGGCGCGCTGGGCGGCGTGGGCGCGGCCTTGCTGTCGCTGTATCTGTTCCTGCCGCTCGCCAGCGTGGTCGCGTTCCTGTTCGCCGACCGCATCGCCGCCGCGCTGGAGCGCCGCTATTACCCCGGGCTGCCGCCCGCGCGTCCGGCGCCGCTGGCGCAGCAGACCTGGGACGGCATCGCCCTCGGGCTGCGGGTGCTGGGCTGGCAGGTGGTGGCGCTGGTGCTGCTGCTGACGCCGCTCGCGCCGGTGGCGGTGCCGCTGGGCTGGCTGATCTCGGCCTGGTCGGTGGGGCGCGGCCTGTTCGTGGCGGTGGCGATGCGGCGCATGGACCGCCCCCGCGCCTCGGCCGCCTACGCGCGTCTGCGGTTGCCGGTGCTGGGCCAGGGCGCGCTGATGGCGGCTGGCAGCCTGGTGCCGGTGCTGAACCTGTTCGTTCCCGTACTTGGTACGGCCGCGATGGTACACCTGCTGCATGGCCCGGGCGGGGTGGCCACGCCCCGGCGCGTGTGATAGGCCACCCGCCGCCCATTCACCAGATTGCAACGGAGGGCCCGTGTTCACCAAGCGCAAGCCGCCCGCCCCGACCCCACCCGCCTTCCCCGATGCCGCGGCCGATCACGCCGCCCGCTCGGATCAGCCCGGCCGTCCCGGCGACACCGGTCTCGGCGTCCCCCCGTTCCGCCCCGCCCCCATGAAGGACGCAACAGCCA
>JAKBCB010000267.1 GCA_021808185.1 Pseudomonadota bacterium | reverse complement strand
ATTTCAGCTCGATCGCCTGGATGGTCGGCGGCGGGCGCATGATCGCCTACACCACCGCCAAGGCGGCGGTGATGGGGCTGACGCGCAGCCTCGCGCGCGAATTCGGGCCGGACAATATCCGCGTCAACGCGATCGCCCCCGGCGCCGTGATCACGCCGCGCCAGTTGCGGCTGTGGCTGTCGGACGGCGACGTGGCGAATTTCGTCGCCCGCCAGTGCATCGGCCGGCGCCTGCTGGCCGAGGATATCGCCCGCGCGGCGCTGTTCCTGGCCGCCGACGACAGCGCCATGGTGACCAAGCAGTGCCTGATCGTGGACGGCGGCCTTCGCTGAGCGGCGGCGACGGACGGGGTTGACCGGCCGGCCGTTGCGCGGCCAGTCTGGCGGGAACATCGGGGCCCCGTCATGTCCAGCATCAGCGCCCGCATCGAGCGGCTGCCGTTCGGCCGGTTCCATCGCCGCCTGCTGCTGATGGGCGGCCTCGGCTACACGTTCGACGGGCTGGATGCGGCGGTGATCGCCTTCGTCCTGCCGGTGGTGATGAAACTGTGGGGGCTGACCAGCGTCGAGACCGGGGTGCTGGGCAGCGCCAATTTCATCGGCTTCCTGTTCGGCGCACTGACCGCCGGGCTGCTCGGCGACCGCATCGGGCGGCGCCCGGTGATGATGTATGCGCTCGCGCTCTACACCGTCGCCTCCCTGGTCAGCGCGTTCGCCCATTCCTGGCCGGTGTTCTTCTGGACGCGCGTGCTGGCCGGCCTCGGCACCGGGGCGGAAAGCGCGATCGTCGCGCCGTACCTGGCGGAATTCGTCGCGCGGCGGATGCGCGGCGGCTTCACCGGGGCACTCGCCGGCTTCTTCTCCTTCGGGTTCGTCGGCGCCGCGCTGCTCGGCTATTTCATCGTGCCGACCGCGCCGCAGGCATGGCGGACCGTGCTGGCGCTGACCGCGCTGCCGGTGGTGATGCTGCTGTGGTGGCGCCGCGCGCTGCCGGAATCGCCGCGCTGGCTGGAGGCGCAGGGCCGCATGGCCGAGGCGTCGCAGGTGCTCGACCGGATGGAGGCGGAGGCGGAAGGCGCATTGCCGCCGCTGGATGCCGCCGCCGCGCCGCCGCCGCTGGCCAATGCCGGGCGGCGCGGCTTCGCGGTGCAGCTCGCCGCCCTGCTGTCGCCGGGGCTGCGCCGCATCACCGTGATGACGTGGCTGATGTGGCTGTCGATCACCTTCAGCTACTATGCGTTCTTCACCTGGATCCCGACGCTGCTGGTACAGAGCGGCATGACCATCACGCGCAGCTTCGGCTACTCGATCGCGATCTATCTGGCGCAGATCCCCGGCTACTACACGGCCGCGTGGCTGAACGAGCGGATCGGCCGGCAGGCGGTGATCGCGTCCTACATGGTGCTCGGGGGCATCTCGGCGCTGGTGATGAGCATGGCGCATACGCCGCTTGCCATCATGATCTGCGGCATCTTCCTGTCGTTCTTCATGAACGGCACCTATGCCGGCGTCTATGCCTACACGCCGGAGGTGTTCCCGACCGACGTGCGCACCACCGGCACCGGCCTCGCCTCCGCGATCGGGCGGCTCGGCTCCATCGCCTCGCCGATCATCGTCGGCTTCATCTTCCCGCGCCTGGGCTTCGGCGGCGTGTTCGGCATGACGACGGTGGTGCTGCTGGTCGGCGCCGTCGCGGTGCTGGTGCTGGGCGTGCGCACCCTGAGCCGCTCGCTGGAGGACATCGCGCGCGAGGAACTCGCCCCGACACGCTGAAAGGACGCCATATCATGCAGGTGCTGTTCACCGACGCCATCATCACCGATAGCGACGGGCGGCGCGAAGGCAACGTGCTGGTCGAGGACGGGGTGATCCGCGACGTCGCCGCGCGCGATGCCGGGGCGGACGGGCGGCGGGTGATCCGCCTGCGCGGCCGGACGCTGATGCCCGGGCTGATCGACTGCCATGTCCACGTGGTCGCGTGCATGATGAACCTCGCCGCGGTCGCGGCACTGCCGGATGCGATCGCGGTGCTGCGCAGCCTGCCGCTGATGCGCGGCATGCTGGACCGCGGGTTCACCACCGTGCGCGACGTCGGCGGCGCGCCGCCGGCGCTCGGAGAGGCGGTGGCGGAGGGGCTCGCGGTCGGCCCGCGGCTGATCTGCTGCGGCAAGGCGCTGTCGCGCACCGGCGGGCATTCCGACATGCGGCCCCGCCACGACACGCATGACGCGCATCGCTGGGAACGCGGCTTCGGTGCGATGGGGCGCATCGCCGACGGCGTCGATGAAGTGCGCCGCGCCTGCCGACAGGAACTGCGCCAGGGCGCGCGCTTCATCAAGGTGATGGCCAACGGCGGCGTCGCCAGCCCGACCGACCCGATCGCCTGGCAGGGCTACTCGCCGGAGGAACTGCGCGCGGCGGTGGAGGAAGCGGCGGATGCCGGCACCTATGTCGCGGCGCATCTCTATACCGCCGATGCGATCGCGCGCGCGGTGCGCGCGGGGGTGCATTCACTGGAGCACTGCAACCTGATCGATGCGCCCACCGCTTCCCTGGCCGCCGCCGCCGGGGCGGTCGCGGTGCCGACACTGGTGACCTACGAGGCGCTGGCGCAGGACGGCCCGCGCTTCGGCTTTCCGCGCGACAGCATCGCCAAGATCGAGACGGTGCGCACCCGCGGCATGCATAGCCTGGAGGTGCTGCGCGCGGCCGGCGTGACGATGGCGTTCGGCACCGACCTGCTGGGCGAAACCCAGGTGCGGCAGACCGAGGAATTCGCCATCCGCGCGCGGGTCCTGCCGTCCGCCGAGATTTTCGCCGCCGCGACCACCATCGCGGCACGGCTGATCGGCATGGAGGGCCAGTTGGGCATCGTCGCCCCCGGCGCCATCGCCGACCTGCTGGTGGTGGAGGGTGACCCGCTGGCCGACGTGACCCTGCTGGCGGACCCGGCGCGCAATCTGCGCCTGATCATGCAACAGGGGCGCGTGTATCGGGACATGCCGGCGGACTGACGCGCCACAATGCGGCCGCAGCGCCGGACATTAACTGCGCCTTAACAATCGACGAAAGCGGAAAGTTATCGGGTAGTCCCGCAAGGCATTTTCCTGGCCCAGCATTGTCGTGCTGGCGGCGTTGACAGGCGGCGGCGGACGGCGCACCTCAGGCACGCCAGACGGCCGGGCGGCCGCTGCCGGGGGGCAACCCCCGGTGGAGGAAAGTCCGGGCTCCACGGGAATACGGTGCCGGCTAACGGCCGGCGGGGGCGACCCCAGGGAGAGTGCCACAGAGAACAGACCGCCGGCGCAAGCGGGAAATCCGCCCGCCGGCAAGGGTGAAACGGGGCGGCAAGAGCGCACCGCGCCCCCGGCAACGGGGGCGGCACGGCAAACCCCACCGGGAGCAAGACCGAATAGGGGCGGCCGGCGAGCCAGGCGGGTTTCCGCTTGGCCGACGCAGGGGCATTCCCGCCCCGCCGCCCGGGTTGGTCGCGTGAGGCGCGCAGCGATGCGCGTCCCAGAGGAATGGTCGCCCCGTCGCGGTAACGCGGCGGACAGAACCCGGCTTACAGGCCGTCTGGCGCAGTTTTGTTCATCACGGTTCCGCGCGCTGCCTTGCGTTCGATCGTTCGCGAACGGGGCGGGTGCAAAAGCGCAAAAGAACAAACGGCGAATACTGACTCGTTACAGCCATGCTGAGACAATGCGTCACGGCAATCGCGCAGGCCCTTGACATCCCTTAGGAGGTTCGCCGCCGCCCCAAGTAAAACCTGCAAATCCCTTTGACGCCCATGTTCACCCATGTTATCCCATGCCATCCCAGGGCGGGGGGACACCGTGGCGCGTCACGCGCCCCGGCGACGCAGCCGCTCGGACCACACCAGGCGCTTCGCGAGGCAAGCGGATACAGGCGGGGAAAGGGGCGCAGCCGGCCGGATGACCCAATTCCTGGGCACCCATACGAACAGGCTGGACGCCAAGGGCCGCGTCTCCATCCCCGCGCCGTTCCGGGCCGCCCTGCGTCTGGAAGGCGGCGGCAGCGTGCCGCTGGTGCTCCGCCCCTCGCACAAGCACGCCTGCGTCGAGGGCTGGCCCGACTCGGTGTTCCAGTCGCTCGCCAAGCCGCTCGATGCGCTCGACATGTTCAGCGAGGCGCATGACGACCTCGCCGCCGCGCTCTATGCCGATGCCTGGCCGATGGAGGCCGACAAGGAAGGCCGCATCGTGCTGCCGGAGGCGCTGGTGGCGCATGCCAATCTGTCGGATGCGGTGGTGTTCATGGGCCTCGGCCGCACCTTCCAGATCTGGGAACCGGCGGCGGCCGAGCGGCGGCGGGCGGAAGCACGGGAACGCGCGCGGGCGCGCCAGTTGACCCTGCCGGGAGGGGCGGCATGAGCGGCCATGCCCCGGTGATGCTGCGCGAGGTGCTGGCGGCGCTGGCGCCGCACGACGGCGGCAGCTACTGCGATGCCACGTTCGGCGGCGGCGGCTATGCGGCGGCCATCCTGGATCGCGCCGCCTGCACCCTGTGGGCGATCGACCGCGATCCGGACGCGATCGCCCGTGGCGCCGCGCTGCTCGCCCGCCATCCCGGCCGTCTGCACCTGATCGAAGGCCGCTTCGGCGAGATTCTGCCGCTGCTGCGCAACGCGGGAGTCGCGCGACTCGACGGCGTGGTGCTCGATCTTGGCGTGTCTTCCTTCCAACTTGACGACCCGGCGCGGGGCTTCTCGTTCCGTGCCGACGGGCCGCTGGATATGCGCATGGGCCGCGATGGGCCGACCGCCGCCGACCTGGTGAATACGCTGCCCGAGCGCGCGCTGGCCGATACCCTGTTCGAACTGGGGGAGGAGCGGCGGTCGCGCGCCATCGCGCGGGCCATCGTCGCCGCGCGGGCGGCGGCGCCGATTACCACCACCGCACGCCTCGCCGCCATCGTGCGCAGCGTGGTGCCGCCGGACCGCTCCGGCATCGACCCGGCCACCCGCAGCTTCCAGGCGCTGCGCATCCGCGTGAACGACGAGCTGGGCGAGGTGGCGCGGGCGCTGCAGCAGGCGGCCGGGTTGCTCTCTCCCGGCGGACGGCTGGTCGTGGTGGCGTTCCATTCGCTGGAGGACCGGCTGGTCAAGCACTTCATGGCCGAGGCCGCGGGGCGTGCCCCTGCACCCTCGCGCCACGACCCGGCGGGGCTGCGCGCGCGCACCGCGCCGGCCTGGCGGCTGCTGACGCCCCGCGCGTTGCGGCCCGCCGATGACGAGATCGCCGCCAATCCCCGCGCCCGCAGCGCCCGTCTGCGCGCGCTGGAGCGGCTGGCAGAGGAGGCGACCGACCGATGATCCGCCCGTTCACCCTGCTGACCATGCTGATGGCCGCCGGGGCCGGCCTGTATCTGTACCAGGCCAAGCAGCAGGGCCGCGTGCTCGACCGGCAGATCCACGACATCCAGGCCGACACCGACACGATGCGCCAGCGCTCGGAGGTGCTGCGCGCGGAATACACGCTGCTGAACGACCCGTCGCGGCTGGCCGACCTGGTCAGCGCGCATCTGCCGGACCTGAAGCCGACGCAGCCGCCGCAATGGACCTCGATGGCCGAACTGGACCGGCGGCTGCCGCCGGTCGGCTCGGCGACCGCGCCGGCCGCACCGCTGGAACCCGCCGCCCCCGAGGTGCCGCCGGCGACGGACCCGACC
>JAKBCB010000266.1 GCA_021808185.1 Pseudomonadota bacterium | reverse complement strand
GCCGGCATCGCGGCGGGGCAAGACTTGTTCCGCCAGAAATGCGAAATCTGCCACGCCTACGACGGCAGCGGCAGGACCGAGATCGGCGCCGGACAATATCCTCGCCCGCCGGCGCTGCGCGGCATCGACATCGCGGGCCTGAGCGACGGCGAGATGTTCTATCACATCCGCAACGGCATCCGGAACACCGGGATGCCGGCGTGGTCGATGCCGGAGGCACAGCTCTGGCAGCTCGTCGCCTATCTGCGGCACCTGCCGCTGGTCGCCCCGCTCACGCCCACGCCGGTGGCCGCGACGGCCGCGCACTATGTCGGCTCCGCTGCCTGCCAGTCCTGCCACGGCGCGATCTACGAGCGCTGGAAAAAGACGCGCATGGCCAATGTCGTCCTCGACCCCAGAGCGCACCCAGATGCCATTATTCCGGACATGTCGAAACCCGATCCGCTGCTGACCTTCGGCAAGGACGACATCGCCTTCGTCTATGGCAGCAAGTGGAAACAACGCTACTTCAAGAAGGTCGGCGACGATTTCTTTCCGCTGCCGGCGCAATGGGATGTCACGCACCGGATGTGGCGAAAGTATTTCGTGCCGGAGGGCGCCGACTGGTGGGTGGCGTTCTACCCCCCCGCCAACGACCAGCGTCCCACCGGCCCGCTGTGCGACGGCTGCCATTCGGTGAACTACGACATCACCACCAAGACGCCGACCGAATGGAATGTGGGCTGCGAGCGCTGCCACGGCCCCGGCAGCGCGCATGTCGCCAACCCGGTGCGCCAGACCATCGTCAATCCGGCGCGGCTGGATGCCATTCAGGCCAGCGACACCTGCATCCAGTGCCATTCCCAGGGGCGGACCCTGCAAAACCCGATCGCCGGCAAATACTATGACTGGCCGGTCGGCTTTCACATGGGCTTGCGGCTGCGGGATTTCTGGAAGCTGGAGGATCACAAGCTGGGCGAGACCAGCTTCACCCATTTCCCCGACGGCACCGCCCACAAGAACCGCATGCAGGGCAACGATTTCGTCACCAGCCTGATGTACGCGCGCGGCGTCACCTGCTTCAGTTGCCACGACCCGCACGGGTCGGACAACGACGCCATGCTGCGCGCGCCCGGCAGCGGAATCTGTCTGTCCTGCCACGGACCCAATTCGCAGAACGGGCCGCACGCGGCGACGCTGGAACAGCACACGCACCACGCCGCCGGCAGCACCGGCAGCCAATGCACCGCCTGCCACATGCCGAAGATCGCGCAGACCATCGCCGACGTGAACGTGAGCAGCCACACCTTCCACTTCGTCACGCCCGCCCGCACCGAGAGCCTGAAGATCCCGAACGCCTGCAACGTCTGCCACACCGATAAATCCACGGCATGGGCGAACGAGGCGCTGCTGCGCTGGAACGACCGCTCGCCCTGGCGGACGGAGGACTGACCGGCGCGCTGCCGCTCAGCCCAGAAACGTCTCCGCCACGCCCAAAAACCCCTCCGGGTCGTCGGCGTGCACCCAATGCCCGGCGTCGCGCAGCGTGACCAGCCGCATCGCCGGGAACAGCGCGCGCATGGCCGGGCGATACTCCGGGCGGATGTAGTCGGAACGGCCGCCGGCCAGGAACAGGGTCGGGCCGGGATACGGCCCCTCCTCCGGCTCCGGCCAGCCGGCGAGCGCGGGCATGGCCTCGGCAATGGCGTCCAGATTCAGCCGCCAGGACGGGGCCGCGCCAGGCCGCAGGTTCAGCAGCAGGAAGGCGCGCGTCGCCTTGTCCGGCACGGCCTCGGCGAGCGCGGCGTCGGCCTCGGCGCGCGTCAGGCCGGGATGCAGATCCACCGCCCGCATCGCCGCGATGTAGCGGGCGTGAAACTCCGCGTGGTCGTAGGCCACCGGCGCGATGTCGGCGACCAGCAGGCGCGAGGCGGCGGCCGGGGCCGCCAGCGCCGCCATCATCGCCACCTTGCCGCCCATCGAGTGCCCGACCAGCGCGCAGGGCAGCGCGCCCATGTGGCGCAGCGTCTCCAGCACGTCCTCGGCCATCGCCGGATAGGACATGGAGGACACGTGTGGACTGGCGCCGTGGTTGCGCATGTCCAGCGCAATGACACGGTGCCGCTCGGCCAGCCGGCGCTGCACCGTCGCGAAATTATTGGCCTGGCCGTACAGTCCGTGCAGCAGGGCGACCGGCGCGCCCTCGCCGCGTTCGACGGCGTGCAGGATCACCGGCCTAATCCGCCACGCGCAGCATGATTTTCCCGACATGCGCGCTGCTTTCCATCAGCGCGTGCGCGGCCTGCGCCTCGGCCAGCGGGAAGGTGGCGAAGATCGACGGGCCGCAGCGGCCATGCGACAGCACCGGCCAGACATTCTCCCGCAGCGCGTCGGCGATCTCGCCCTTCTGCGCCGTCGTGCGCGGGCGCATGGTCGAGCCGGTGATGGTCAGCCGCCGCGTCATCACCGGCATCAGGTCGAAGTTTTCGACCTTCGAGCCTTGCAGGAACGCGATCTGCACCAGCCGCCCGTCCATCGCGAGGCAGCGCAGGTTGCGGTGGAAATACGGCGCGCCGACCATGTCGAGCACCACGTCCACGCCGCGCCCATCGGTGAGGCGCTTGATGGCGTCGAGGAAATCCTCCGTGCGGTAGTTGATCCCCGCCGCCGCGCCGAATTTCTGGCACGCCGCGACCTTCTCGTCCGAGCCGGCGGTGGCATAGACGGTGGCGCCGAATGCCTCGGCCAACTGGATCGCGGTGACGCCGATGCCGGAGCTGCCGCCATGCACCAGCAGGGACTCGCCGCGCGCAAGCCGGCCATGCATGAAGACATTGGCCCAGACGGTAAAATAGTTTTCAGGCAGGGCCGCGGCGCGCGGCGCGTCGTAGCCGTCCGGCCAGGGCAGGCATTGCGCCTCGGGGGCCACGCAGTATTCGGCGTAAGCGCCGCCATTGGTCAGGGCGCACACGCGCTCGCCGGGCTTCAGGCCGCGCACCTGCGCCCCCACCGCCACGACCTCGCCCGCCACCTCCAGGCCGAGAATGGGGCTCGCATTCGGCGGCGGCGGATAGGCGCCCTGGCGCTGCGCCACGTCGGGCCGGTTGACGCCCGCCGCCTGCACCCGGATCAGCACCTCGTCCGGCTTGGGCGCCGGCACCGGGCCGGTGGCCAGCCGCATCACCTCCGGCCCGCCCGCGCCGTCGGTGGCGACGAATGTCATGGATTGCGGAACGGTCATCGGCGACGTCTCCTGCCATTGGCCGGCGGAAGGTTTGCCTTCGCACGGGTGCCGTCAAGGCGTCACCCAAAACCGGGCGTCACCCGAAACCGGGTTGCGCCCGCGCCGCCCGCGTCGGATGCTTGTGCCCTCGCACCGACCGGAGGGAGCAGCGTGCCGACGACCCGCCGCAGGCTTCTCGGCGCCGGCCTTGCCGCCGCGGCCGCCGGGGGCATGGTGCCGCGCCGCGCGCACGCCGCCGGGCCGCAACCCTTGGCCGTGGGCGCGCTGTTTCCACTGTCCGGCAGCCTATCGCTGATGGGCGACGAGAGCTTTCGCGGGCTCGATCTGGCCACCGACGAATGCAACGCCGCCGGCGGGCTGTTCGGGCGCCCGATCACCATTGCGCGCGGCGACGCGGCGGACGCTGCGGCGGCGGCGGCGGAGGCCAAGCGGCTGCTGGAACAGGCCAAGGTCGGCTGCGTGTTCGGCTCCTACGCCGCCGCCGTCGCGCTCGCCGCCTCGGCGGTGACGGAGCTGGCGGGGATGCCGTATTTCGAACTCGACGCCCTGGCGGACGCGGTGACCGAGCGCGGCCTGAAGCTGATCTTTCGCACCGCCCCGCTGGCGAGCGCCTGCGGCACGCTGGCCGCCGACACGGTGGCCGACGAACTGGCGCCACGCTGGGGGACGGAGCCGTCGGCGCTGCGCGTCGCGCTGCTGCACGAGGACGGGCAGACAGGCTCGGCGGTCGCGGCCGCGCAGGAAAAGCGCTGCAAGGAACGCGACCTGACGCTGATCGAGCGCATTCCGTACCCGGCGGCCAGCATCGATCTGGCGCCGCTGGCGCAACGGCTGCGTGGCGCCAATGCCGACGTGGTGCTGCACACCGGCCACGCCACCGACGTGGTGCTGTTCCACCGCGCGCTGAAGCAGGCCGAGTGGCGCCCGCGCATGGTGATCGGCGCCGGCGGCGGCTACTCGCTGAACGACACCGCGCAGGCGCTCGGCGCGGAGATCGAGGGCGTGCTGAACGTGGATGTGACGCAGTATCGCGTCTCGGCCATCGTGGCGCCCGGGGCGGCGGAGGTCGCGGCCGCCTATCAGCGCAAATACGGCGCCCCACCCCGCTCCGGCCACAGCCTCGTGTGTTTCGCCGGTGCCCGGCTGTTCTACGAGGCGCTGCGGCGCGCGGGCACGTTCGAGCACGACAAGCTGCGCGCGGCGATCCTTGCCACGGACGCGCCGCCGGGCTCGCTGGTCGGCGGCTTTGGCGTGAAGTTCAACGAGAAGGGCCAGAACACGCGCGCGGCGCCATATCTGTCGCAATGGCAGAAGGGGGCGCTTGTCACCGTGGCACCGCGGGAAGCGGCGGTGGCCGAGCTGGTGCCGAGGTTGGGCGGATAGCTCAGCCGGTCTGCGCCCACAGCGCGCGCGCCATGTCGCGCAGGGCCAGCGATTCGGCCCAGCGGTCGGACAGTTCCAACCCGTTCGCATCGGTGATCGCGTAGTCGGGCGGGCCGAGTTCGCACAGAAAGACACAGGTCTCCTCGGCCCCCGCGCGGGCGCGCCAGTCGGCGAAGCCGGCCCGCCACCAGTCGCGGAACAGGCGCACCCATTTGGCGTTCCGCGGGAAATCGAGCGCAATCTGGATTTGCCCGCGCGCCGCCACGCGGCCCTGAAAGCTGTCCGAGCGCGCCAGGATGCGTCCGATCAGCGCCTGCAAGTCGGCTGGCGGCGGGCACGGCATCTCGCGGTCCACGACGTAGTGCGACAGGTCGGCGGCAAGCCGCATCTCCGGCACCGCGTCGAGCAACTGCGCGGTGGCGAACAGGTCGTTGGTGATGCAGTTGCGGTGCGTCTCGAACTGGATCGGCATCGCCTCCTCGGCCGCGAGGCGCAGCCATTCGCGCACCACCGGAATCATCCCGGCGACGGACAGCGGCATGACCTGTCCGATCACCACGACAAAGGGCGCGCCGATATCCTTGGCCAGATGCAGCGCCGGGCGCAGATCCTCGATGGAGCGCGGAAACCCGGTGAGCAGGCCGCCGAGGCCGGTGCGGGCGAAATGCGGCACGGTCTGCCGCGCCTGCGCGAAACTCAGCGCGCCGAGGTCGATCGCCATGCCGTCGAAGCCGGCTTCCTTCACCCGGTCGAAACTGTCCGCGAAATCCGGCTGCGGCTCGCCGGCGCGGCCGTGCTCCATCGCCCACAGCGCCTGATAGACCTTCAGCCGTTGCATGCTCAACGCGCCTCGATCCAGGCGCGGTCGTCGGGAAAGTCGGCCTCGGTGCGGCCATCGCGGAACGCGCGCAGCACGGCGCGCTGGAATTCCAGATAGCCCATCATCGGCGGCGCGGTGCCGCGCGCGGTGAACAGCGCGCGATGCAGGTCCGGCAGGCGATGGAACGGCACGCCGGGGAACGCGTGATGCGCCGTGTGGTACTGCATGTTCCAGCACAGCAAGCGCAGCACCGCGTTGGTGCGCGTGCTGCGCGTGTTCTCCAGGA
>JAKBCB010000265.1 GCA_021808185.1 Pseudomonadota bacterium | reverse complement strand
CCAGCGCGATGGAGGCATCCGCCCACTTGTTGTGCAGCGGCACCGTCAGCGAGCCGACGAAGACGATGTATTTGCCCTCGCCGCCCATCGCCTTGGCGAGTGCTTCCAGATGCGTCTCGCCGAAGCCCTGGGCGGAGGTGAGTTCGATGTCCCAGTCGTTGAATTTCTGGTCCGGGCTTTCGTGCGTGATGACCTTGATGCCGGCGGCCTGGGCACGCTGGAAGACAGGTTCGAGCGCCACCGCGTCGTTCGGCACGACGCCGATCACATCGACCTTGCGCGCGATCAGGTCTTCCACCGCGCGCACCTGCTGCGCCGCGTCCGCCTGCGTCGGACCGATCATCCAGGCGTCCACGCCCTGTTCCTCGGCGGCCTTCTTGATGCCGACTTCCATGGCGTTGAACCAGGGGATGCCGCCGATCTTCACCACCACCCCGATTTGCGGCTTCTTCTGCGCCCGCACGATGGACGGCGCGCCCAGCGTGCCGAGCAGCGTGCCGCCGGCGAGGCCGGCAAGGGTCTGGCGTCGGGTAAACCTCATGACAGCGTTTCCTTCCGAGTTTGTTGCGCCCATCGGCCAAGGGCGGTGGAGTCGGCCGACCGCCGCGCCGGCGCGCTGCTGTCGCGCAGTTCGAGCGTGCAGGGCAGGCGGAGCTGGCGCGGCGGCGCGGCGTCGCCGCCGATGCGGGCCATCAGCCGCCCCCACGCTTCCTGCCCGAGCCGTTCGACCGGCTGGTGGACGGCGGAGACAGGCGGCGAGACCGCGCGCATCCATTCCTCGTCGTCGAAGCCCACCAGCGCCAGATCGTCCGGCACGCGCAGGCCGGCGGCGGCAATCGCGCCGATGGCGCCGAGGGTTGCCACGTTGTTGAGCGTGAACAGCGCATCCGGCGGCAGCCCGCGCGCGAGGCGTTCGGCCAGATGCGCCCGGCTGTCGGCCAGCGTGTAGCCGACTTCGAGCAGTTCCACCTCCGCCGCGCCACGGGTGGCGGCGCGGATGCCCTCGACGCGCTCGCGGATGTTGCCGATGCCGAGGCTGGCCCCGGCGACAAGGATGTGCCGCCGCCCCCCCGCGATCAGGTGGCGCGCCATGTCGGCGGCGGCGGCGCGGTTGTCCACCGCGACCACGTCCATCGCCGGGCCTTCGGGAAAGCGGTCGGCGGCGATCAGCGGCACGCGCGCGGCGTGCGCGGCATCGAGCCCGGCAATCATATCGCGGCAGGGAATGACGATCAGCCCGGCCGGGCGCCATGTCAGCAGGGTGCGCAGCCGCGCGGCTTCCTGCGCCGGGTCGTCGCCGGAGGAGACGATGAGCAGCTCGTAGCCGTCCTGCCGGGCGGCCTGTTCCAGCGCCGCCACGAACTCGCCGAAGAACGGGTTGGCGAGGTCGGGGACGACAACGCCGGCCACGGCGGATTTGCGGCTGCGCAGGCGCGAGGCGCCGACATCGGCGATGTAGCCCAGTTCGGCCACGGCGGCACGGACGCGCGCGGCAAGCTCCGGGGCCACGCTGCGGCGGGCGTTCAGCACGTTGGAGACGGTGGCGGTCGAGACACCGGCGAGGTTGGCGACGGTGCGGATGGAAGGCAATTTGCTGGTCACAGCGACACGCTGCCGCGTCCTGCTCGGACACGCTCCCCCGAAACGCGATGGCATTGATTGCCAGCGCCGCTTTGTTATACGTTTTACTGATACAATCGAAAACCGTGCCCGCTGTCAATGGGTCGATTGTGTCGCCATTCGCGGGCGCGCCCGCCCGCTCAGCAGTCCCCCGTGGTCGGGGCACGCAAGCCCCCCTCCCCTTGCGGGAGGGGGCTTTTCATCGCGCCGGCTAGCGCCGGGGCGGCAGCAATGCGCCGATCAGGCGTGAGCGCGAGGCGGTGGCGATGCGCTGGCGCAGTTCCGGGGTCAGCGCGTCCACGCAAGGCCCCTCGTCCGCCCGCGCGACGGCGGGGCGCGCCAGCAATTCGCGGAACACCCGCCGTGGCGGGGTCGGCGGCTTCGCGGCCGGCGCCGCTTCGGCCCGCGGCTCGGGAGATTCGTCAGGAACCGTTCTGGTCATCGGCAATCGCCTTCTTGCGTGCCCGGTTCAGGTGCCGGCGAACCTTCGATGGTGAAGCTTGACACGAAATCCCCGCGTCGCGCGATCTCAGCGAGAGACAACAAACCTAATTTTTTGTTGAATAATCTTGTTGGACCGAGCCGCCTTAGTCGGAGAGCGCCGCATGACCCAGACCGAACAACCCCGCCCGCCGCTGCCGCCCTTCACCGCCGAGACGGCGGCCGAGAAAGCCCGCAAGGCCGAGGACGCCTGGAACAGCCGCGACCCCGCGCGGGTGGCGCTGGCCTACACGCCGGACAGCGCCTGGCGCAATCGCGCCGAGTTCTTCAGCGGCCGGCCCGCCATCGAGGCGTTCCTGACGCGCAAATGGCAGGCCGAGCACGAATACCGGCTCATCAAGGAGGTCTGGGCCTTTACCGGCAACCGCATCGCCGTGCGCTTCGCCTACGAATTCCACGACGCGGCCGGAAACTGGTTCCGCGCGCACGGCAACGAACAATGGGAGTTCGCGCCCAACGGGCTGATGCGCAGGCGCGAAGCCTCGATCAACGACGTGCCGATCCAGCCCGCGCAGCGCCGCTTCCTGTGGCCCGCGCCGGGGCCGCGCCCGGCGGAGCATCCCGGCCTGACCGACCTGGGGATGTGACATCCCCCGCTACCGGGGGGTCGCGGTGACGAGGTATTGCAGCGGGCCGCTGGTGCGCGCGAACTGCGCGGTGTCCACCCCCAGCGCCATCAGCGCCGGGGCGAGGGATTCCGCCAGCGCGGTCGCGCGCTCGGGCGTGTTCAGCAGGCCCAGCGTGCGCCCGATCTCCAGCCCCGCGGCATCGAACATCGCCACGATGCTTTCGTACGTGAAGAAGCGCAGATGCGCGGTGTCGAGCAGCCCCTGGTCGGAATAGGTCCAGTGGCCGCGCAGCAGATGTTCGATCAGCGACCAGTGCTGCACGTTGGGAATGCTGGCGACGACGAGGCCGGTGTCCGACAGCAGCGCGCGGTCGCGCGCCAGCACCGCCCATGGGTCGGCCATATGCTGCAACACGTCGCCATAAACCAGGCAATCGACGCGGCCTTCGAGGAACCCGAGATCAGCGGTCTCGGCCCCGCAGCACAGCACCATGTCGAGCACCTGCGCCGCCGCGGCCGCCGCGGCCGGCTGGATTTCCACGCCATGGACGCGCGCATCCGGGTTGCGCCCCTTGTGCGCGGCGCCGAGCGCCCCGGTGCCGCAGCCGATCTCCAGCACCATGGCCGCGTCCGGCGGGATCGCCGCGAGCAGTGCCGCATTGAGGTGGGCGTGATAGCCGGGGTCTTTGGCGTGCATCTCGCGGACGGTGTGCGTGGCTGCCGCCTTCATGCCGGGCAAGTGCTTGGGGAAAGGTAAACGCCGATTGACCTGCCTCAAGGCCCTCGCGCGGCGGTGGGGCTAAATGGCGCGCGGGTCCGCCGCAATGGCGGTGACAATCGGAGTAAGGCACATGGCCAGCACGCCCGTCGAAGTCAAAAAGCCCGCGCCACCCCCGGCCACGCCGGATGTGTGGCAGGCCTTCCGCACCGAAATGGACCGCGCGTTCGACCGCTTCGCCACCGGCTTCGGCGTGCCGTCGTTCCGCCGCCTGCTGGACGCCGCGCCCGCGCTGCGCTGGGAAGGCCCGGCGCTGACCCTGCCCGCCATGGACATCGCCGAGGACGACGCCGGCTACACCATGACCGCCGAAGTTCCCGGCATGGCCGAGAAGGATGTCACGGTCGAGCTGCGTGGCGACATGCTGACCATCAAGGGCGAGAAGAAGCAGGAAAGCGAGCGCGACGAGGCCGAGATGCACTTGAGCGAGCGCAGCTACGGCGCCTTCACCCGCAGTTTCACCCTGCCGGACGGCGTGGACGGCGGGGCCATCGCCGCCTCGTTCGCCAATGGCGTGCTGACCGTAAAGCTGCCCAAAACGAAGGCGGCGGCGCCGGAGACCAAGAAGATCGAGGTCAAGCCGGCCGCCTGACGAGTTCGCTCGCCAGCCCCCCTTCCGGCCGGGCGCACCGGAGGGGGGGATTTCCTGCCGGCGGCCCTACGCCAGCGCGCGCTTCAGCGCCTCGTTCACCAAAGCCGGGTTGCCGCGGCCGGCCATCGCCTTCATCACCTGGCCGACGAAGAAGCCGAACATCTTCTCCTTGCCCGCCTTGTAGTCGGCCACCTTGTCCGGGTTCGCGCTCAGCACGGCGGCGACGGCCGCGTCGATCGCGCCGGTGTCCTTCACCTGCCGCAGCCCGCGCGCCTGCACGATCGCCCCCGGCGCCTCGCCGGTTTCCACCATGAGCGCGAACACGTCCTTCGCGATCTTGCCGCTGATCGTCTCGTTGCCGATCAGGTCGAGCAACTCGCCCAGCGCGGCGGCGGACACGGGCGAGGTCTCGATGCCGTGGCCGGTGCGGTTGAGCATGGCGAACAGGTCGCCCGTCACCCAGTTCGCCGCCTGCTTGGCGTCGCGCCCGCGCGCCACCGCCTCGAAATACTCGGCCGTCGCGCGTTCGGCCACCAGCACGCCGGCGTCGTACGGCGACAGCCCGTATTCGGCCACGAAGCGGGCGCGTTTGGCATCCGGCAACTCGGGCAGGTGTTGCGCGAGGTCATCGACCCAGGCTTGCTCCAGCACCAGCGGGGGCAGGTCGGGGTCCGGGAAATAGCGGTAGTCGTGCGCGTCTTCCTTGCCGCGCATCGCCCGCGTGGTGCCGCGCGCGGAATCGAACAGCCGGGTTTCCTGGCGCACGCTCTCGCCCGCTTCCCACACCTCGATCTGCCGCGTCGCCTCGGCCTCGACCGCCTGCATCACGAAGCGGACGGAGTTGACGTTCTTCACCTCGCAGCGCGTGCGATACGCCTCGCCCGGCTTGCGCACCGAGACGTTGACATCGGCACGCAGCGAGCCTTCCTCCATGTTGCCGTCGCAGGTGCCGAGATAGCGCAGAATGGACCGCAGCTTGCGAATATAGGCGCCGGCTTCCTCCGGGCTTCTGATGTCCGGCTCGGAGACGATCTCCATCAGCGCGACACCGGCGCGATTGAGGTCGATGTACGATTTCGTCGGGTGCTGGTCGTGCAGGCTTTTGCCCGCGTCCTGCTCCAGATGCAGGCGCGTCACACCGATGGTTTTCGTGCCGCCGTCGGCGAGTTCGATCTCGATGCCGCCGGTGCCGACGATGGGGTGCTCATACTGGCTGATCTGATAGCCCGACGGCAGATCGGCGTAGAAGTAGTTCTTCCGGTCGAAGCGGCTGACGAGATTGATCCGCGCCTTCAGGCCAAGCCCGGTGCGCACGGCCTGCGCGATGCACTCGGCGTTCGGCACCGGCAACATGCCGGGAAACGCCGCGTCCACGAACGAAACCTGCGAATTCGGCTCCGCCCCGAACGCGGTGGCGGCGCCGGAGAACAATTTGGACTGGCTGATGACCTGGGCATGGACTTCCAGGCCGACAACGACCTCCCACGATCCGGTGGCGCCTTCGATGGTGTAGGTCATGGGCTGGTTTCCCGCTTTGGGGTCTGGGGCGAGTTGGACAAAGGAAGGGGGTCTATCCACAGATTACTCAGATTACACAGATTATTTTTGTATGTGTGGCCGAAACGGCAATGATCGTCATGCTCGATGGCCGCCGGACGCAGGCGCGCATCCGGTTGCAGGGAAAA
>JAKBCB010000264.1 GCA_021808185.1 Pseudomonadota bacterium | reverse complement strand
ATCAGCACGCCGAAGGCGATCATCACCATGATCATCGCCGAGCCGCCATGCGAGACCAGCGGCAGCGGCACGCCGCCGACCGGGATGGCGCCCATCACCATGGCGACGTTGACGAACACATACATGAAGAAATTCATCGTGATGCCGAGCGCCACCAGCCGTCCGTACTGGTGGCGGCAGCGCAGCGCCATCGCCATGCCACCCAGCACGATCAGCCCCAGCAGCCCCAGCACCGCCAGCGTGCCCACCAGCCCCCATTCCTCGGCGATGATGGTGAACACGAAGTCGGTCTGTTTTTCCGGCAGGAAGTTCAGGTGGTTCTGCGTACCCTGCATGAACCCCTTGCCCCACATGCCGCCGGAGCCGAGCGCGATCTTGGACTGGATGATGTTGTAGCCGGCGCCGAGCGGGTCGCTCTCCGGATTGAGGAAGGTGGTGATACGGGCGCGCTGGTAGTCGTGCAGGTGGCTGTAGGCGATCGGGGCGGCGGCGCCCACCAACGCCACCAGCAGCGCGACTTTCCACCAGCGCAGCCCGGCGCCGAGGAACACCGTGAAGCCCACCACCGCCGTGATCACCGCTGTGCCGAGATTCGGCTCCTTCAGGATCAGCCCGACCGGCAGCAGCACCGCGAGCGCGGGCGGGATCAGGAACAACGGGTTGCCCATCCGCTCCCACGGCGCGCGGTGGAACCAGGCGGCGAGTGCCAACACCAGCGCCAGCTTCATGAACTCGCTGGGCTGCCATTGCATGCCGCCAAGCTCGATCCAGCGTTGCGCGCCCTTGCCCACATGGCCCATCGCCGCAACCATCACCAGCAGGCCGATGCCGAGGGCATAGGCGGCCCAGGACAGGCGCGCGATGAAGCGGATGTCCACAAGCGCGATGCTGAGCATCAGCGTCAGGCCGAAGGCGAAGCGCAGGATGTGGCGGGAGGCATACGGCTCCGCCCCGCCGCCGGCGGAATACAGCGCGACGTAGCCCACGCTGGCCAGGGCGCAGAGCAGCAGGATGTACAGCCAGCTCACCTGCCACAGCTTGCTGGTCAGGCCGAACGAGGTCTCCCGGATCAGCCGGCGTTCCAGCACGCTCATGGCCGGGTTCCATCGGCGTGGCCGGTCTGCGCCACGCGCTGCGCGGGCACGGGATTGTTGCCGGCGGGATCGCGGGTCAGCACGTCGGTCATGATGTCGCGCGCGATCGGGGCGGCCATGGCGGCCCCCGCGTTGCCGTGCTCAACCACCACCGCCAGCGCGTATTTCGGTGCGTCGAACGGCGCGAAGGCGACGAACAGCGCGTGCGGCCGGAATTCCCAGGGCAGGTTGTCCGATTTGTAGCCATGCTCGCGCGCCTCGCGGGAGACGCGGCGGACCTGGGTCGAGCCGGTCTTGCCGGCCATCTGCACGCCCGGCAGCGCCAGCTTGGCGAGCGGTGCGGTGCCGTGCTCCTCGTTCACCACCGCCCACATGCCTTCGCGCACCGCGTGCAACTCGCGCTCCGGGATGCCCATGCTGGGCCAGTCCTCGGGCCGGGAGCCGTGCTGCGCCACGCCGCCGATGGCGCGGGTCAGATGCGGCTCGATCTGCCGGCCGGTGGCGATGCGGGCGGCCATGGTGGCGAGCGACAGCGGGGTGAGTTGCAGATAGCCCTGGCCGATGCCGTGCACGATGGTGTCGCCGATGTTCCACGGCTTGCCCTGCGCGATGCGCCAGGCCCGGGTCGGGACGAAGCCCTTGCGCGCGCCGGGCAGTTCGATGTCCAGCTTCACGCCCAGGCCGAAGCGGTTGGCCATGCTGGCGATGCGGTCCATGCCGGTGCGGCGCGCCACCTCGTAGAAATACACGTCGCAACTGTTCTTCAGCCCGCCATGCAGATCGAGCATGCCGTGCCCGCCCTTGCTCCAGCAGTGAAAGCGCGTGTCGCCGAGGTCCAAATAACCGGGGCAGTTGATCTTGTCCCAGGGCGAGACGACTTTCGCCTCCAGCCCGGACAGCGCCACCACCATCTTGAAGGTGGAGCCGGGCGCGTACAGTCCGGCGGCGGCCTTGTTGATCAGCGGCGCGCGGCGGTTCGCGGTCCATTCCAGCCATTGCGCCTGCGAGACGCCGGAGTTGAACACGCTCGGGTCGAACGAGGGGTTGGTGGCCATCGCCAGCACCTCGCCGTTGCGCGCGTCCAGCACCACGGCGCTGGCGCTTTCGTCGCCAAGATGGCTGAGCACCTGTTGTTGCAGTTCTGCGTCGATGGTGAGCGTGACGTCCTGGCCCTGCGTGCCCTCCTGGCGTTCCAGTTCGCGGATGACGCGGCCGACGGCGTTGACCTCCAGTTGCACGGCGCCGGCGCGGCCGCGCAGCGTCAGGTCGTGGTATTTCTCCACCCCCGCGCGGCCGATGCGGATGCCGGGCAGCGCCAGCATCGGCTCCTCGCCCATGTCGGCTTCCGTGGGCGGAGCGACGTAGCCGACGACGTGGGACAGGCTCGCGCCGTACGGATACAGCCGGCTGGTGCCGAGATCGACGAGGATGCCGGGCAGGTCGGGCGCGTTCACCTCGATGCTCGCCATGTCCTCCCAACTGAGGAAGTCGCGCACTGTCACCGGGATGAAGCGGCGATGGCGGCGCAGCTCGCGCTCGATGCGGGCGCGCTCGTGGTCGGCGAGCGGGACGATGCGGCTGAAGGCATCGAGCGTGCCGCCGACATCCTCGGTCTGCTCGGCGATCAGCAGGGCGCGCCAGTTCTGGTTGTTGTTGGCCACGGGAACGCCGGAGCGGTCGAGCAGGCGGCCGCGCGGGGGCGCGATCAGCCGCGCGCTGACCCGGTTGCTGTCGGCCAGGGTGGCGTATTTGGCGCCCTGCACAACCTGAACCTGGTAGAGCTTCGCCGCCAGCACGCCGAGCGCCGCCACCTGCGCGCCCGCGACCAGCAGGGCGCGGCGGGTGAAGACCCCGGTGCGCTTGCTCTCCCGCCTCACGGTGCGCCCCCGCTGATGGTCATGCCTGCTCCGGCTCGGCGAGCGTGTGATGCGCCCGGGTCAGCAGCGTGGCAAGCGCGGGATAGAGGCCGGCGCCGATGGCGGCCTGGAACACGCCCGGGCCGGGCGGCAGCAGGCGGAAAATGAGCAGCGAGGTCAGCGCCCATTGCACGGCGGCCGCCCCCACGGCGACGCCGACGAAGGCGAGCCAGACCAGCAGGAACCCCTGCCGCACCAGCACCCGGCGCCAGCGCAGCGCCAGGCCATGCGCCAGCAGCAGCGTCAGCACGCTGACCCCGGGCGGCGCGTAGCCCAGCAGATCGACGAGCAGCCCCACGGCGAATACGACCGCCGGCGGCATGGAGGCGGGACGGAACAGAGACCAGAAGAACACGCTGGCAAGGGCGATCGAGGCTTGCACCTCCGCCTGTCCCGGCAGCCCGATGGGGGCGGCCGTGAGCAGCAGCAGCAGCGCCGTGGTGGAGCCCGGAAAGCCACGCCGCGCCGCCATGTCGAGGCGGCGCCCAAGGCTCTGGCGCGGGCGGATGCCCGGCAGCTTGTCCATCAGGGGGGCGAGACCTGGGGCATCACCGCCGCCGCTCCGGTCCCTGGGCTCGGAGCGTCGCCTGACTCTCGGGCGGGACCACGCCGCGCAGCCCGTAGTCGAACAGCCGCACCACTTCCAGCCGGTCGAGCCGGGCCGCGGGCTCCACCTCGGGGACGTTGCTGCCCGAGTAGTGCACGACGCCGACCGGCAGGCCCGCGGGGAAGGCGTTGGCTTCGGCGCTGGTCACGACATGCTCGCCCTCGGCGGGCATCTGGCCCTCGGTCCAGTACATCAGGCGCGGGCGCGGGCCGTTGGTGCCGACCAGCATGGCGCGCGAGCGGCTGCGTTCCAGGATCACCGGGATGCGGCTGTTCATGTCGGTAATCAGCAGCACGCGCGCGCTGCGCGAGCCGAGTTCCGTCACCCGCCCGACCAGCCCGCGCTCGTCGAGCGCGATCTGGCCCTTGGTGACGCTGTGGTTCGGCCCGACCGAGAGCAGCACCGCGCGCGCATAGACGCCCCCCGCGTCGGCGACCACGCGGGCGGTGACGTAGCTGGGCGCCGGATCAGGAATCCAGCGCAAATTCGCCTTCAGCGTGGCGTTCTCGGCGTCCAGCGCCAGCGCCACCGCCTCCCATTTGCGCAGCCGCTCGTTCTCCTCCCGCAGGCGGGCGTTTTCGCTGTAGAGGGAGAATGTTTCCTCGGCGTTGTCCACCACGGCCCGCGCCGAGCCCAGCGGCTCGGCCACCACCCCGAAGATGGGGGCCAGCGCGTCGGCCAGCGCCATGCGCGCCCGCTCGGCCAGCAGCGCATCCGCCTTGCCGAGCAGCATCAGGCCGAACGCCGCGGCGATCAGCACCGGCAGCGTCAGCTTGGCCAGCGCCTGGCGGACCGGGATGGATAGCCGGATCACGGGTGCGAGCACCCCTCGGGTTGCATACGACTCTGCGGCGCGCCGCGCATTGGACCCCGTTGCGGCAACGGGGGCAAGCGCGGCCTCAGTACATCGATGTCAGCACATTGCGCAGGCGCTTCATTTCCTCGAGCGCGCGCCCGGTGCCCAGCGCCACGCATTGCAGCGCGTCCTCGGCCACCACCACCGGCAGGCCGGTCGCGTCGCGCAGCACCTGATCCAGTCGATACAATAGCGCGCCGCCGCCGGTCAGCACGATTCCCTTATCGACGATATCGGCGGCCAGTTCCGGCGGCGTGTTCTCCAGTGCCACCTTTACCGCCTCGACGATGGCCGTCACCGGCTCGGCAAGGCTTTCGGCGATCTGGCGCTGGCCCACCTGCACCTCGCGCGGGACACCGTTCATCAGGTCGCGGCCCTTGACCTCGCGGTACGGGCCGTCGTCGCCCTCGTACGGGGGGGCGGCGGCGCCGATGTCCATCTTGATCCGCTCGGCCGAGCTTTCGCCGATCAGCAGGTTATGGTTGCGGCGGATGTACGAAATAATCGCCTCGTCCATCTTGTCGCCGCCGACGCGGACCGAGCGCGAATAGACGATGCCGCCGAGCGAGATCACCGCCACCTCGGTCGTCCCGCCGCCGACATCGACCACCATCGAGCCGGAGGGCTCCGTCACCGGCAGGCCGGCGCCGATGGCGGCGGCCATCGGTTCCTCGATCAGCAGCACTTTGCGCGCGCCCGCGCTCTCGGCCGATTCCTGGATGGCGCGGCGCTCGACGGCGGTGGAGCCGGACGGGACGCAGACGATGATCATGGGCGAGGCAAACCCGCGGCGGTTATGCACCTTGCGGATGAAATGCTTAATCATCTCCTCCGCCACCTCGAAATCGGCGATCACGCCGTCGCGCAGCGGGCGGATGGCGGAGATATTGCCGGGGGTGCGGCCGAGCATGAGCTTGGCTTCCTCGCCGACAGCGAGCACCTGCTTCTTGCCGCGAACGTCCGCGATGGCGACGACGCTGGGCTCGTCGAGCACGATGCCGCGACCCTTCACATAGACCAGGGTGTTCGCGGTACCGAGGTCGATCGCCATGTCGGCTGACATGATGCCGAGCAACCGGGAGAACATATGGACAAAACCTTTGACGCGGCGCGGCGGAAAGCGCGAGGGCTTAGCCCCGTGGGTGCCGGGGGGCAAGGGGGGGCGCCTCATGTCCGGGTGGCGCGGGCGGGCGACGTTCTTTCGTCGTATTTCGATATATGTTAAATGCGCTTGCCTCAAGCGGAGGCATGCGTTCGATGGCACGCGACGGGCACGACAA
>JAKBCB010000263.1 GCA_021808185.1 Pseudomonadota bacterium | reverse complement strand
ATTTCGACGGCTCCGCCCTGTACGAGCATCCGGACCCGCGCCGCGGCTTCCATCCCGACTGGAACACGGCGATCTACGATTACGGCCGCCGCGAGGTGGCCAATTTCCTGATCGCCAGCGCGGTCTATTGGCTCGACCGCTTCCACATCGACGGGCTGCGCGTCGATGCCGTCGCCTCCATGCTGTATCTCGACTATTCGCGCAAACCGGGCGAGTGGCTGCCGAACGCCGATGGTGGCAACGAGAACCGCGAGGCGGTCGGATTCATGCAGCGGGCGAATACCCTGGCCTACGGCGAACATCCTGGCGTCATCACCATCGCCGAGGAATCCACCGCCTGGCCCGGCGTCTCCCAGCCGGTGCATGCCGGCGGCCTCGGCTTCGGCTTCAAGTGGAACATGGGCTGGATGCACGACACGCTCGACTACATCGGGCGCGATCCGGTCTATCGCCGCTGGCACCACGACCGGCTCACCTTCGGCCTGCTGTATGCCTTCTCCGAGAATTTCGTGCTCCCGCTGTCACACGACGAAGTGGTGCACGGCAAAGGCTCCATCCTCGGCCGCATTCCCGGCGACGACTGGCAACGCTTCGCCACGTTGCGCGCGTATTACGCCTTCATGTGGGGGCATCCGGGGAAGAAACTGCTGTTCATGGGGCAGGAGTTCGGCCAGCGGCAGGAATGGAACTTCCAGTGGCAGCTCGACTGGCATCTGCTGGAGCAGCCGTTCCACCAGGGCGTGCGCGACTGCGTGCGCGACCTGAATGCCGCTTACCGGCGCGAATCCGCGCTGCATGCCGGCGACTGCGAGGGCAGCGGCTTCCGCTGGGTGGTGGTGGACGATGCCGACCAGTCGGTGATCGCGTGGCTGCGCTTCGGCCGCGCCAGCGACGCGCCGGTGCTGGTGATCTGCAATTTCACGCCGGTTCCCCGCTACAACTACCGCGTCGGCGTGCCGCAAACGGGCGATTGGGACGAGATCCTGAACACCGACGGCACGCAGTACGGCGGTTCGGGCGTTGGCAACCTGGGCAAGGTGACCGCCGTTGCCGAACCGTCGCACGGCTTCGCCGCGTCGATGGCGCTGACGCTGCCGCCGCTGGGCGCGCTGTATCTGCGGCTTGCCGCCGCATGACGCGCGGAGCTTGCCCTGGCATCGGGCAGATCGGCGGGCCGAGGGAGAACGAAGGGAGGAGTATAAAAAGTGATGAATGCGTTCGGTGCCTCACAGGGTCCGCTGGCCCGCCACTGCATGGCGTACGTCCTCGCGGGCGGACGCGGCAGCCGCCTGCTTGAACTGACCGACGTGCGCGCCAAGCCCGCCGTGTATTTCGGCGGCAAGACGCGAATCATCGATTTCGCGCTGTCCAATGCGCTGAACTCCGGCATCCGCCGCATCGCGGTGGCGACGCAGTACAAGGCGCACAGCCTGATCCGCCACCTGCAACGCGGCTGGAATTTCTTCCGGCCCGAGCGCAACGAGAGTTTCGACATCCTGCCGGCCAGCCAGCGGGTCTCGGAAGAAAAATGGTATCTCGGCACCGCCGACGCGGTGTACCAGAACATCGACATCATCGACAGCTACGACCCGCGCTACATCATCATTCTCGCGGGCGACCACATCTACAAGATGGACTACGAGCCGATGCTGCAACAGCACGTCGAGCAGAATGCCGACGTGACCATCGGCTGCCTTGAGGTCTCGCGCGAGGAGGCCAAGGGCTTCGGCGTGATGCACATCGACGCGGCCGACCGCATCATCGACTTCATCGAGAAGCCGAAGGACCCGCCGGCCATGCCGGGCAAGCCGGAGAACTCGCTCGCCAGCATGGGCATCTACGTGTTCGAGACGCGGCGGCTGTTCGAGCTGCTGCGCGAGGACGCGGCCGACCCGGAATCGAGCCACGATTTCGGCAAGGACATCATCCCCAGGCTGGTCAAGGGCGGCAAGGCGGTGGCGCACCACTTCTCGCGCTCCTGCGTCCGTTCGACCTCCGAAGGGGCGTCGTACTGGCGCGATGTCGGCACCGTGGACGCGTATTTTTCCGCCAACATCGACCTCACCGATATCGTCCCGGACCTCGACCTGTACGACCGGGACTGGCCGATCTGGACGTTCTCCGAGATGACGGCGCCGGCGAAATTCGTCCATGACGAGGATGGGCGGCGCGGGCAGGCGATCTCCTCGCTGGTCTCGGGCGGCTGCATCGTGTCCGGCGCCTCGTTGCGGCGCTCGCTGCTGTTCACGGGCGTGCATATCCACTCGTATTCGCATGTCGATCAGGCGGTGATCCTGCCCTACGTGCACATTGCCCGTGGCGCGCGGCTGCGCAACGTGGTGGTGGATCGCGGCGTCGTCATTCCGGAAGGTCTGGTGGTGGGCGAGGATCCGGAACTCGATGCGCAACGCTTCCGCCGCACCGCCAGCGGCATCTGCCTGATCACCGCGAAGATGATCGCCCAGTTGGAGAGCTGAACCGGATGGACGTGCTGTCGGTCGCCTCGGAGGCCTACCCGCTGGTCAAGACCGGCGGGCTCGCCGACGTGGTCGGGGCGCTCCCGGCGGCTCTGGCCGAGGAGGGCGTGCGGGTGCGCACGCTGCTCCCCGGCTATCCCGGTGTCACCAACGCGCTGCGCGACGCGCAGACGGTGTGGACGTTCGAGCATATGTTCGGTGGGCCGGCGCGGCTGCTGGCCGGGCAGGCCGGCGGGCTCGACCTGTTCGTGCTCGATGCGCCGCATTTGTTCGCGCGCTACGGCAACCCGTATATTGGTCCCGGCGGACACGACTGGCCGGACAATCCGCTGCGTTTCGCGGCCCTGGCACGGGTGGGCGCCAGTATCGCCCAGGGCCTGTTACCGGCGTGGCAGCCGAACGTGGTGCATGGGCATGACTGGCAGGCGGCGCTGCTGCCGGCCTACCTGTTTTACGACGCGGCCCCGCGCCGCGCCGGCAGTGTCATCACCGTGCACAACCTCGCCTTCCAGGGCCAGTTCCCGCGCGAGTTGCTCGCCTCGCTCGGGCTGCCGCCGTGGTCGTACTCGCTCGACGGGGTCGAGTATTACGGCGCCATCGGGTTCCTCAAGGCCGGGCTGCGCTTCGCCGACGCGATCACCACCGTCTCGCCCACCTATGCCACCGAGATCCGCACGCCGGAGGCCGGCATGGGGCTCGATGGGCTGTTGCGGCTGCGCGGGGGCTCCGTGGTCGGCATCCTCAACGGCATCGACGACACCGTGTGGGACCCGGCCACCGACAAGCTGCTGGCCGGCCGGTTCACCGCCGCCGACCTCAGCGGCCGTGCCACCAACCGCGCCGCGGTGGGCGCGCGCATGGGGCTGCATGCCGATCCGGATGCGCCGCTGTTCGCCATCATCAGCCGGCTGACCTGGCAGAAGGGCATGGACCTGCTGCCGGCGGCGATCCCGACGCTGCTCGCCGAGGGCGGCCAACTGGCCGTGCTTGGTGCGGGCGACGGCGAGATCGAGGCGGCGGTACGCGGGGCGGCGGCCGAACATCCCGGCCGGATCGGCTGCGTGATCGGCTACGACGAGGCGCTTGCCCACCAAATGCAGGGCGGGGCGGACGCGCTGCTGGTGCCGTCGCGCTTCGAGCCGTGCGGGCTCACCCAGTTGTCGGCGCTGCGCTACGGCACGATCCCGGTGGTGGCGCGCACCGGCGGGCTGGCCGACACGGTCATCGACGCCTCGCCGATGGCGCTGCACGCCAAGGTCGCGACCGGCGTGCAGTTCACTCCGGCGACGGCGGAGATGCTGGAGTCGGCGATTCTGCGCACCGCCACGCTGTACCGGGACACGGCGGCATGGCGGCGGATGCAGACCAACGGCATGGGCACCGATGTCTCCTGGCGCGACCCGGCGCGCCGTTACGCCGCGCTGTATCGCAGCGTTGCGGTCTGAGGCGGTGGGATTTTCGGTCGGCCCCGGCAGCCCCGAACCGCTCGGCGTCACGCCGGACGCGGACGGGGTGAATGTCGCGGTGTTTTCCGCGCATGCGACGGCGATCGAGCTCTGCCTGTTCGATTACGCGGGCGCGCGTGAACTCGCACGCCTGACGCTGCCGGAGCGCAGCGGCGATATCTGGCACGGCCACATCGGCGGCGTTGGCGTCGGCGCCCGCTACGGGCTGCGCGCGCACGGCCCGTTCGCGCCGGCCGAGGGCCATCGCTTCAACCCGAACAAGCTGCTGCTCGATCCATACGCCATCGCGATCGACCGGCCGTTCCGGCTGCATCCGACCATGTTCGGCTACCCGCGCGAGCGGGCGGACGATCTGCTGTTCGACGAGAGCGACAGCGCCGACGCCATGCCGAAAGCCATCGTCGGCGCGGCTGACCCCGGCCCGCGCACCCCGGCGTTGCAGGTGCCTTGGCCGCAGACCGTTTTGTACGAGCTGCACGTTCGCGGCTTCACGGAGCTGCATCCGGATATTCCGACGCCCATTCGCGGCACGTTTGCCGCCCTTGCCGACCCGGCCGCCATCGCGCACCTGACCCGGCTCGGCGTGACATCGGTGGAGATCCTGCCGCCGGCGGCATGGCTGGACGAGCGGCATCTGCCGGCCCTCGGGCTACGCAACTACTGGGGCTACAACCCGGTCGGCTGGATGGCGCCCGAGCCGACCCTGGCACCAGGCGGCTGGGCGGAGGTACGGGCGGCGGTCGCGGCACTCGCCGCCGCCGGGATCGAGACCATCGTGGACGTGGTGTTCAACCACAGCGCCGAGAGCGACGAACTTGGCCCCACCGTCTCGCTGCGCGGGCTCGACAACGCCAGCTACTATCGGCTGGCCGAAAACCCCCGCTACTACGCCAACTCCACCGGCTGCGGGCACGAACTGGCGGCCGAGCGGCCGGCGGTGGCGCGGCTGGTGATGGATTCGCTGCGCACCTGGGCGCGGCGCGGCGGCGCGCATGGATTCCGCTTCGATCTCGCCACCACCCTCGGCCGCCGCGCCGATGGGTTCGATCCGGCGGCGCCGCTGCTGACGGCAATGGAACAGGATCCGGAGCTGCGCGCGCTCAAACTGATCGCCGAGCCATGGGATATCGGCCCGGGCGGCTACCAGCCCGGACATTTTCCCGCGCGCTGGGGTGAATGGAACGATCGGTTCCGCGACACGGCGCGGCGTTTCTGGCGCGGCGATGCCGGTCTGGTCGGCGAGATCGCGACCCGTCTCGCCGGCTCTGGCGATATGTTCAGCGCCAAGCGCCGCGCGTCCCGTAGCATCAATTTCATCGTCGCCCACGACGGCTTCACCCTCGCCGATCTCGTTTCGTACGACAACAAACACAACGAAGCGAACGGCGAGCGGAACCGCGATGGCACCGACGCCAATTTCTCCTGGAACCACGGCACCGAGGGACCGGCCGACGCGCCGGCGATCCAGGCCGCGCGGCTGCGCGACCAGCGGGCGCTCCTGGCCACGCTGCTGCTTTCGCGCGGCACGCCGATGCTGGCGATGGGGGCCGAACTCGGCCACTCGCAGGGCGGCAACAACAATGCCTATGCGCAGGACAACGCGACGAGCTGGCTCGACTGGGCGGCGGGCGAGCCGGCGCTGCCCGGGTTCGTCGCGCGCCTGATCGCGCTGCGCCAGGCGCACCCGGCGCTGCACGCCGACCGCTTCCTGACCGGTGCCGCCACCGACGCAACGCTGCTGCCGGACGTGGCGTGGCGCCGCGCCGATGGCCACGCGATGGCGCCGGCGGATTGGCACAATCCGGCCGCCTCCGACCTTGTGGCCGTGCTG
>JAKBCB010000262.1 GCA_021808185.1 Pseudomonadota bacterium | reverse complement strand
GGCGGCTCGACCCCGCTGGCGGCCATGGCGCCATCGCCGATATCGGCAGCCATATCCTCTCGGTCGCCCGCTATCTGTGCGGCGACATCGTGGAAGTCTCCGGCCAGATCGCGACCGTGCACGCCCAGCGCCCCGTGGCGCGCGGCGCGAAGGACATGCGGCCGGTCGCGGTGGACGATCAGGCGCGCGCCCTGCTGCGCTTCTCCAGCGGCGCCACCGGCTCGGTCGAGGCAAGCTGGGTCGCGACGGGAAGGCTTATGACGTTAGCCTTCGAGGTGACGGGCACGAAGGGCACCATCGCCTTCGACCAGGAGCGGATGAACGAAATCCAGCTTTTCACCACCGGCTCGGCACGCGGGCACAGCGGCTTCAAGACGATCCTGTCCGGCCCCGCCCACCCGCACTACGCGCCATTCTGCCCCGCGCCCGGCCACCATCTGGGCTTCAACGACATGAAAACCATTGAAGTCAGGGCGATTCTGGACGCGCTCTCGGGCGGCCCAAGATTCATGCCGGACTTTTCCGAAGCCGCAAGAATTCAGGCTGCCGTGGACGCCATCGTCACCTCGGCGCGCGAGCGGCGCTGGGTCACGGTCTGACCGGCAGCCCCGCCGCATTTGGCGGGGTTCCGGGCGTTCTCTAGTTACATCAATGGATTATGTGCGCGACCGGGGCGAACGCCCTGGCCGCGTCGCGGCCGTTCGCGCCGGGAACGACGCATGGATCGCGCGATCTTCACGAACCCGTGAGTGTGACCTCATCGCCACGGCTCATGGCTGGGTCCGTAAAACGTATCACGGTTTCCCTTGAACGACAGGCTTCCTGCCTCATATGCTGCGCTGCAACACGACGCATGACCGTCGCCGTCATACGGCTGAACCTAACCTGAAGGAGGACCTCATGGCCTCGCAAGTCTTTGATACCGTTCACGTCTCCGTCTTCGCGCAGATCGGCCACGCCGTCTCCGAGCGCCTGCACCGCTTCACCGCTTGGCGCGAGAAGCAGGCCTATCGGGCGCGGATCGCTCGCGAACTCCGCTCCTATAGCGACCGCGAGCTGTTCGATCTCGGAATCCAGCGCGCCGACATTCCCGCCGTGGTCAACGGCACCTACCGGCGCTGAACGCTGCTTGGGCCGGGCAGTACGCCCGGCCCAGGGTAGCCCCGGTCAAGTCGGGTCCGGCAGACGCCGCAACGGATGCGACGGCGCATCGCCGGCCCCGATGACCTGCTGATCGAAGTCGATCACCGATCCGGTCATCAAGCCGCTATCCTCGCTCGCCAGATACACGCAGGCCCGCGCCACTTCCGCAGGCTTGATCAGGCGGCCGAACGGCTGCCTCGCCTCGGCCTTGGCCAGCCAATCCGCCGGCGCATCGTGGTATTCGGCCTGAATCCGCGCCTCGCCGGGGCTGTCCATCCAGCCGATATTCAGCCCGTTGACGCGGATACGGTCCGGCATCAGCGAAAACGCCACGTTCTTCGTCAGCACCGACAGCGCGCCCTTGGACGCGCAGTAGGCGGTGATGAAGCTCTGCCCGCCATGCGCGGACATGCTTTGAATATTGACGATGGTGCCCGCGATCTTCTCCCGGCGCATCAGCTTCGCGGCATCCTGCATCAGGAAGAACGGCGCGCGGGTGTTGACCGCGAACATGCGGTCGAACAATTCCTCAGACGTGTCCAGGATCGTCCCGCGATCGGTGATCGCGCCCGCATTGATCAGGCTGTCGATGCGCCCGAAGGCCGCATCCGTCTCGGCGATCACGCGCCGGCAATCCGCCACATCGCCCAGTTCGGCCTGCACGAAGCGTGTGGGCGTGCCACCGGCGGTGATGCTGGCGGCGACCTGTTCACCGCGCGCGGCATTGCGCCCGCAGATCACCAGCCCCGCGGCCCCCTCGGCGGCGAACAGCCGGGCGATGGCCTCGCCCAAGCCCTGGGTGCCACCCGTCACCACCGCGATTTTTCCAGCCATGCGCTGCGCCATTGACACCTCCTCCACCCTTTGCCGTTGGGATTGGGACGGGCTTAGTCGCCCGGCGGCGCCGGCGCAAGCCGGCAGCGAGCATGGAAGCCGGGCACTGACGCACCCGGCCCCCGGCCTCGGCTTATCGGCTGCGGCTTACTTGCCGCCCATCTTGTCCCACACCGCGTGCGTCCATGCGCCCTCCGGCTTCTTGGTGATCACCGGATCGGAACCGGAGGACAGCAGCACGCTCACGGTGCGCTCATACGCCGCCGGATCGAGATAGCCGAGGCCGTGCCCGTGCGAGGGCACCACCAGCTTCGCGACCTCGGCCATCATGTGCTTCTGGTGCAGTTCGGTCTGCGCGCCGCTGGTGTCCGCGGCGAGCACGATCTTCACCGCCTCGTCCTGGTGCGCGACGGCGTATTCCCATCCCTTGATCGAGGCTTTGACGAAGCGCGCCAGCTTGTCCACCGTCGCCGGGTCGGCGAGCTTCTGGTCGGTGGAGTACAGCCCGTCCTCCAGCGTCGCCACGCCTTCGTCCTCATACTTGAACAGGACGAGCGAGTCCTTCTTCACGCCGGCTTCCAGCACCTGCCAATACTCGTTGTAGGTCATCGTCGAGATGCAGGCCGCCTGCTTCTGCAACAGCGGATCGACGTTGAAGCCCTGCTTGAGCACGGTGATGCCGTCCGGCCCGCCGGTGGTCTTGTATTTCAGCTTGGCCATCCACGCGAGGAACGGATACTCGTTGCCGTAGAACCAGACGCCAAGCGTCTTGCCCTTGAAGTCGGCGGGCGTGCGCACGCCACTGTCCTTGCGGCAGGTCAGCATCAGGCCGGATTTCTCGTAGATCTGCGCGATATTGACCAGCGGCACGCCCTTCTCGCGCGCGGCCAGCGCCGCGGGCATCCAATCGACGATCACATCCGCGCCGCCGCCGGCGATCACCTGCTCCGGCGCGATGTCCGGCCCGCCCGGCTTGATCGTCACGTCGAGGTTGGCGTCCTTGTAGAAGCCCTTCGCCGCCGCGACGAAGTAGCCGGCGAACTGCCCCTGCGCCACCCATTTGAGCTGGATCGTCACCGGGTCGCCTGCCCGCGCCGCGCCCGCCCCCGTGACGAGGCCGAAGGCCGCCGCCGCCGCCAGAAGAAACCGTTTCATTGCCATGTCCCCTTCCCCAAATATTCGTCCGCCCTACGCGCGGAACGACGGATGCCAGAACGTCACCGCACGCTCGACCAGCGCGAGGGCCGCGAAACTTGCCGAGCCGACCACCGCCGCCATCGTGATCTCGGCCCAGACGACATCGAGGTTCATTCTGGCCACTTCGGTGGAGATTCGAAATCCCATGCCGACGATGGGCGTGCCGAAGAACTCCGCGACGATGCCGCCGATCAGCGCCAGCGTCGAATTCAGCTTCAGCGCGTTGAACACGAACGGCAGCGCATACGGCAGCCGCAGCTTCAGCAGCGTCTGCCAATAGCCGGCGCCATACGAGTGCATCAGGTCGCGCTCCATGGTCCCGGTCGCCTCCAGCCCGGCGGTGGCGTTCACCAGCATCGGGAAGAAGGTCATCACCACGATGACGGCGGCCTTGGATTGCCAGTCGAATCCGAACCACATCACCATGATCGGCGCGATGCCGACGATGGGCATGGCGGACACAAGACTGCCGAGCGGCAGCACGCCCCGGCGCAGAAACGCCGAACGGTCCAGCGCCACGGCGGCGAGCAGCCCCGCGCCGCTGCCGAGCAGCCAGCCGATCAGCACCGCGTGCGCCACGGTCTGCATGAAATCCGCGGCCAGGATCGGCAGGCTGCGCACGATGGCGGCGGCCACCGCCGACGGGGCCGGCAGCAGCACGCGCGGAATTTCGAATTCCACACAGGCGATCTGCCACGCGGCCAACACCAGCGCGCCGAACAGCAGCGGCGTCCCGACCTGGCCCAGCCGCCCCTCTCGTCGTGCCAGCAGCGACAGCCCGGCGGCCCCGCCCGCCGCCAGCAGCAGAAGTTCCAGCACCGTCATCACAGCCGCCCGCCGCGCCGGCGGATCAGCACCAGCCGGAACAGATCCACCACCCCGATGGCAAGCAGCGCCAGGAACGATGCCATGAACAACGCCGCCCAGATCTGCAACGTCTGGCCATAGTACGACCCGGACAGCAGCCGCGCGCCCAGGCCCGCCTGCGCGCCGGTGGGAAGCTCCGCCACGATCGCGCCGACCAGCGCGAGCGTCGCCGCGACTTTCAGCGATGGCAGCAGGAAACTCATCGAGGCCGGCCAGCGCAGCATGGTGAACAGGTGCAGGCCGCTGGCGCTGTACGTGCGCATCAGGTCGCGCTGCATCGGGTCCGGCGAGCGCAGGCCCTTGACCATGCCAGTCACGATCGGAAAGAAACTCAGATAGCCCGCGATCAGCGATTTCGGCAGCAGCCCGGTGAAGCCGATATTGCCGAGCACGACCACCACCATCGGCGCGATCGCAAGCACCGGGATGGTCTGGCTCGCGATGATCCATAGCATCAGCGAACGGTCCAGCGTGCGCACATGCACGATGCCGATGGCCAATCCGATTCCGAGCGCCAGCGCGATCAGGAAACCGAGGAAGGCGGCAAAAGCGGTGACGGAGGCATGGTAGATCAGGCTTTTCGGGCTATCGATGGGATGTTCGAAGACCGAGGAAAACAGCTCCGCCACCAGTTGATGCGGCGCCGGCAGCAGCGGGCGATCCTGCGACATGGTGCCCTGCAAAATCTCCCAGGTGGTGGCGTCATCCTCGGCGAGATTCGCGGTCACGTCGAAATTCAGCCACGCCGCCCCCGCGTACCACACCGCGATCACCACGACGAGCACGACCGCGAGCGGCAGGACGGCACGGCCCCACCTAGTCATAGCTGTGCCCGGCGCGCAGTGCCTCCCGCACGCGGTGCGCGACGGCAAGGAAAGCCGGCGTCTCGCGCACGTCCAGTTCCCGCTCGCCCGGCAGATCGACGTCGATGATCTCGACGACCTTGCCCGGGCGCGGCGACATCACCACGATCCGGGAGGACAGATACACCGCCTCCGGAATCGAGTGGGTGACGAAGATCACCGTCATGCCGGTGCTGCGCCACAGCCGGTGCAGATGCAGGTTGAGGCCGTCGCGGGTGATCTCGTCCAGCGCGCCGAACGGTTCGTCCATCAGCAGCAACGCCGGCTCGAAGCTCAGCGCGCGCGCGATGGACACGCGCTGTTGCATGCCGCCCGATAACTGCCAGGGGAAGCGGCGGCGGAATTCGCGCAGGCCCACGAGATCGAGATAGCGTTCCGCGCGCCGCCGCCGTTCCTCCGGCGGCATCCCCATGATCTCCAGCGGCAGCATCACGTTGCGTTCCACCGAGCGCCACGGATACAGCGCCGGCGCCTGGAACACGTAGCCATAGGCGCGATTGCGTCGTGCCTGCTCCGGGCTCAATCCGTTCACGACAAGGCTGCCCGATGTCGGGCGTTCCAGATCGGCGATGGCACGCAGCAGCGTCGTCTTGCCGCAACCGGACGGGCCGATCAGCGAGACGAAGCTGCCGCCGGCGATGTCCAGCGACACATCGGACAGGGCAACGGTCTTCTGCCCATCGGCATCGAAGACGAGGGACAGGTTCCGCGCCCGCACAACCGGCGCCGCCGCCGTGGGCGCCGGCGGTGCCGCTTGCATCACCGCACCCTCAGCCGACACGCGCCCGCTCGGCGAAACGCTGGTCGGTGTCAAGCACCGCGCGCAGCAACACGTTCGCCCCGGCGGTCACCTGTTCGGGCTCGGACTTCTCCAG
>JAKBCB010000004.1 GCA_021808185.1 Pseudomonadota bacterium | reverse complement strand
GATGGATGACGATATCGCCCGCGTCGATCAGCACCCAGTCGGTGCCGGCGGCGCCCTCGATCTGGATGCGGCGCAGGCCGGCTTCGCGCAGCTTCTCCTCCAGATGGGTCGCCATCGCGGAGATCTGGCGGTCGGCGAGCCCGGTGGCGATCACCATGCGGTCGGCGAAGGCGGCGCGGCCGGCGAGGTCGAGCGTGATGATCGCCTCGGCCTTGTCGTCCTCCAGGCTGGCGACGATCAGCGCCTGCAACTGGTCCAGCCGGGTGGCCTCGGCGCGTTCGCGCTTGACCGGGGCGCGTGCGCGGGCCGGGCCGGCGGCGGCGGCTTTTTTGCGCGGCGTGCCAGGGGTGGCGGGCAGCTTCGGGGCGGCGGCGGTGCGCGCTGGGGCACGGCGGCGCGGCGGGGCCGCGCTGCCGCGCGCGGCCGGCGGCTCCTCAGGCGGCGACGGAGGGGCGGGCGGCTTGCGGGCGATGGTCGGACACTCCGGAACTGAGGGGCGGGCGGGCGGCGGCACGGATGGCGGTGGCCGAGGCGGCGTGTTGCGGGGCGGGCAGGAATGCCCAGGCCGGCGGCGCCATTCCTGCCAGTGCTGGCGCCAGATGGGAAGCGCGACGCGCGCGGCGCAGCCATTTTGCCGCCTGCCCCGCCAGCGCACGGTGGTTGTAAGTCGGACGCGGCAGAACCGCAAAGGCGGTGCCGCGCGCGATGTCGCGCCAGCGGTTCCAGCGCGGCCATTGCTCCAGATTGTCCGCGCCCATCAACCAGACAAAGCGCACGCGCGGAAAGCGCCGGCGCAACTCGGCAAGGCTCGCGACAGTGTAGCGCGTGCCGAGCGCCGCCTCGATGCCGGTGGCGAGAATGCGCCGCCCGTCGGCGATGGCCCGCGCCGAGGCGAGTCGCTCGGCCAGCGGCGCCATCCCGGCGCGCGGCTTCAACGGGTTGCCGGGCGAGACCAGCAGCCAGACCTGGTCCAGCGCGAGCCGCGTCAGCGCCAGCCGCGCGATATGGCGATGGCCCTCATGCGCCGGATTGAACGACCCGCCGAGCAGACCCACGCGCATCCGCCGCCGGTCGCCCCATCGCGGGAGGGGGTCGTTCAGGGCCGCACCTGCCCGGTGCCGGTGACGAGGTAGCGGAAGGTGGTGAGCTGCTCCAGCCCGACCGGGCCGCGCGCGTGGATGCGCCCGGTGGCGATGCCGATTTCCGCGCCGAAGCCGAACTCGCCGCCGTCGCAGAACTGGGTGGAGGCGTTCCACATGGCGACGGCGCTCTCGATCCCGCGCAGGAAGTTTTCGGCTGCCGCCGGGTCCTCGGTGACGATGGCCTCGGTGTGCTCGCTGCCGAAACGGCGGATATGCGCAACGGCCGCGTCCACGCCGTCCACCACCGCGATGGACAGGGTGGGGCCGAGCCATTCGGTGCTGAAATCCGCCTCGGTGGCGGCCGGCAGGTCCGGGCAGATCGCGCGCGCCCGCGAATCGGCGCGGAAATCGCAGCCGAGCGCCGACAGGTCGGCGACCAGCAGCGGCAGCAGCGTGGGGGCCACGGCGGCGTCGATCAGCAGGGTTTCCGTGGCACCGCAGATGCCCGGGCGGCGCATCTTGGCGTTGGCCAGCACCGTGCGCGCCATCGCCGGGTCCGCGGCGGCGTGGATGTAGGTGTGGCACAGCCCCTCGGCATGGGCGAGCACGGGCACGCGGGCCTCGGCCTGCACGCGGGTGACGAGGCTTTTGCCGCCGCGCGGAATAATCAGGTCGATCAGGCCGGCGGCGGCGAGCATGGCGGCGACAAAGCTGCGATCCGTCGCGGGCGGGATCTGCACGGCGGCGGGCGGCACGCCCGCTTCGGCGAGGCCCTCGCCGAGCGCGGCGTGGATCGCCCGCGCGGAGTGAAAGGAATCCGATCCCCCGCGCAGGATCACGGCATTGCCGGATTTCAGGCACAGCCCGGCGGCGTCGGCGCCGACATTCGGGCGGCTTTCGTAGATCATGCCGATCACGCCGATGGGGGCGGCGATGCGGCGGATGCGCAACCCGTTCGGGCGCGTCCAGTCGGCGAGCGTGCGCGCCAGCGGGTCCGGCAGGGCGGCGATGTCCTCCAGCCCGCGCGCCATCGCCTCGACCCGCGCCGGCGTCAGCAGCAGCCGGTCGCGGAAGGCCGCCGTGCCTCCGGCGGCGTCGAAGGCGGCAATGTCGGTGGTGTTGGCCGCGACGATGTTCGGTTCGTTCCGGCGCAGGGCGGCGGCGGCTTCGTGCAGGGCGGCGTTGCGCGCCTCGGCCGGCATCCGGCCGAGGGCGGAGGAGGCGTCGCGGGCGGCGGTGGCGGCGGTGCGCAGCCAGTCCGTCGCGGTCGTGGGCTCGATGTGCATGTGGCGGTCTCCGGCGTGCATGTTGCCGCGCCGGCCCCGCGAGGGGAAGCCCGACACGCCGGGACTGCCGACATGCCTGCAATTTGGGCGGCGCCATGTGCTGCATTTCTGTCGCTTCGCCGGCCGCTTGCGCGTGGTTCGGGCGCCGGCCGCTGCCTGCGTTCTGGGCAGACATGCCTGAAGCCTGCGCTTTCCCGTTCTGCCGCCACTGGCCTGCCGCTTGCTGTCGGGCGCGGGGTAATTTCCCCCGCAGACCCGGAAGGCTTCCGACGCATGACCCCGACCACGCGGCGTGCCCTGCCGCTGATCGCCGCCACCTTTCTCCCGCTGCTGCCGCTGCCCGCCCGCGCCGCCGAGGCACAGGTGGACAGCGGCGATACCGCCTGGATGCTGCTCGCCACCGTGCTGGTGCTGCTGATGACCATTCCGGGGCTGGCGCTGTTCTATGCCGGCATGGTGCGCAAGAAGAACATTCTCGCCACCATGATGCAGTCCTTCGCGCTCTGCGCGTTGATCAGCGTCGTCTGGGCGCTGGCCGGCTACAGCCTGGCGTTCGGAACCGGCAACGGCTTCATCGGCGATGCCTCGCGCCTGCTGCTGCGCGGCATGGAGGCCGGATGGGACCAACCGTTCACGCTCGGCGCCGGCACGCCCGGGGCGGTTGCCACGCGCATCCCGGAGAGCGTGTTCATGCTCTATCAGATGACGTTCGCCATCATCACGCCCTGCGTGGTCTGCGGCGCGTTTGCCGACCGGATGCGGTTTTCCGCGCTGATGCTGTTCATGACGGCGTGGTCGCTGGTGGAATACGCGCCGGTCGCGCATTGGGTGTGGGGCGCGGACGGCTGGCTGAACGTGCGCGGCATCGCCGATTTCGCCGGCGGCACGGTGGTGGAGATCAATTCCGGCGTCGCGGGGCTTGTGTGCGCGCTCGTGCTGGGGCGCCGGCTTGGCTACGGGCAGGACAACATGTCGCCGTGGAACCTCGCCTACGCGGTGATCGGCGCCTCGCTGCTCTGGGTCGGCTGGCTCGGCTTCAATGCCGGTTCGGCCCTGGCCGCCGGCGGGCGCGCGGGCATGGCGGCGACGGCGACGCAACTGGCCGCGGCGTCCGCCACCCTGGCCTGGGCGGGCGGTGAGTGGGTGCTGCGCGGCAAGCCGAGCGTGCTGGGGGCGATTTCCGGCGCGGTCGCGGGCCTTGTCGCCATCACCCCCGCCGCCGGCTTCGTGCTGCCGGACGCGGCATTGCTGATCGGGCTGGTGGCGGGCTTCGTCTGCCTGTGGGCGGCAACGTGGCTGAAGCACGCCATGGGCTACGACGACAGCCTCGATGCGTTCGGCGTGCATGGCGTGGGCGGCATCGTTGGCACGCTCGCGACCGGGCTGCTGGCGTATGGTCCGCTCTCCGCCACGCCGTCGCAGCCGGGCGGGGCTTACGTCGGCGGGTTCGGGCTGCTGGGGGTGCAGACGCTCGGGGTTGCCGCGACCGTGCTGTACAGCGCGGGCGTGACCTTCGTGCTGCTCAAGCTGGTCGATCTGCTGGTCGGCCTGCGCGTCAGCCGCGAGGAGGAGCGCGAGGGGCTCGACGTGGTGCTGCACGGCGAGCAGGTGTCATAGCCGGACGCGGCTACAGGAGCACGAGATCGTCCCGGTGGATGATCTCGTCGCGTCCGCGCCAGCCGAGGATGGTTTCGATCTCCTCGCTGCGGTGGCCGATGATGCGCGCGGCGTCGGCGCTGTTGTAGGCGGACAGGCCGCGCGCGAGGCGGGCGCCGTCTGGGCCCGCCACTTCCACCGCGTCGCCCCGGTCGAAATGCCCTTCCAGCGCGCGCACGCCGGCGGGCAGCAGCGAGCGCCCCTGTGCCAGCGCGCGGGCGGCGCCGGGATCGACGATCAGCCGCCCGAGCGGGGCGAGCGTGCCCGCGATCCAGCGCTTTCGCGCCGAGCGGCCTTCGGGCGCCGGCAGGAACCAGGTGCAGCTTGCGCCCTCCGCCAGTGCCCGCAACGGGTGCGGCACATGGCCGAGCGCGATGGCCATGGCACAGCCGGCGCCAGTGGCGATGCGCGCGGCGACCAATTTGGTGCGCATGCCGCCGGAGGAATAGCCCGGTGGCGGATCGCCCCCCATCGCCTCGATGCTTTCCGTGATCGCCTCGACCACCGGGATATGCGCCGCGCCAGGGTCTTTCTTCGGGTCGGCGGTGTACAGGCCGTCGATGTCGGACAGCAGCACAAGCTGGTCCGCCTGCACCATCTCGGCCACGCGGGCGGCGAGGCGGTCGTTGTCGCCGTAGCGGATTTCCGCCGTGGCCACGCTGTCGTTCTCGTTGATGACGGGAACGCAGCCGAAGCCGAGCAGGGTTTCCAGCGTGGCGCGGGCGTTGAGGTAGCGGCGCCGGTCCTCGGTGTCGTCCACGGTCAGCAGCAGTTGCGCCGCCGTCAGGCCGTGGGCGGAGAGTTCGTCGGTCCATGCCTGGGCAAGGCGAATCTGGCCCACCGCCGCCGCCGCCTGCTTTTCTTCGAGTCGCAACCGCTGCTGCGTCAGGCCGAGCGAGCGGCGGGCCAGCGCGATGGCGCCGGAGGAGACCACGATCACGTCGGTACCGCGCGCGCGCAGCGCCGCGATGTCGGCGGCGACGCCTGCGAGCCATTCCCGGCGGGGGGCGGCGGCACTTGCATCGACCACCAGGGCGCTGCCGATCTTGACCACCAGCCGTTTCGCGCTGGCGATGTTCGGGGCCTTCATACGGAGGGCGCCCGCGCGCGGTCCGCGCGGGCGCGGTCCACCTCCGCCTGGATCGCCCGCAGCACTTCCGGCACGCCCTGGCCGGAGACGCCGGAGACGACGAACACCGGATGGCCGCAGGCGCGCGCCAGCGCCGCGCGACGAGCCGAGAGTTCGCGCGCGGTCATCGCGTCGGCCTTGTTCAGCGCGACGATCTCCGGCTTCTCCGTCAGGCCCGCGCCATAGGACGTCAGCTCGTGGCGAATGGTGCGGTAGGCCTCCGTCACGTTGCCGGCGGCGCCATCGACCAGATGCAGCAGCACCGCGCAGCGCTCCACATGCCCCAGAAACCGGTCGCCCAGCCCGGCGCCTTCGTGCGCCCCCTCGATCAGGCCCGGAATATCGGCGAGCACGAATTCCTGCGTGTCGGAGATGCGGACCACGCCGAGTTGCGGGTGCAGCGTGGTGAACGGGTAGTCGGCGATTTTGGGGTGCGCGGCGGAAACAACGGACAAAAAGGTGGATTTGCCGGCGTTCGGCAGCCCGACCAGCCCGGCATCGGCGATCAGCTTCAGCCGCAGCCAGATCCAGCGTTCCTCGCCCGGCCAGCCCGGATCGGCGCGGCGGGGGGCGCGGTTGGTCGAGGATTTGAAATGCGCGTTGCCATGCCCGCCATCGCCGCCGCGCAGCAGCACGACGCGCTTGCCCGGCGTGTCGAGGTCGGCGAGCAGCGTCTCCTGATCGTCGTCGAGGATCTGGGTGCCGACCGGCACCTGGATCACCACGTCCTTCGCCGCGGCGCCGGTCTTGTTGGCGCCCGCGCCGTTGCCGCCCTTGGGCGCGCGGAAATGCTGCGTGTAGCGGAAGTCGATCAGGGTGTTGAGGTTGGCGACGGCGACGAATTCGATATTGCCGCCGCGCCCGCCATCGCCGCCGTCCGGGCCGCCGAATTCGATAAAGCGCTCGCGCCGGAAGGCGATCACGCCGTTGCCGCCGTCGCCGGAGCGGCAATAGATTTTCGCCTGGTCGAGGAATTTCATGACGGATGCCGGAAATGACAACGGGGGCCAGCTTGCGCCGGCCCCCGTGACGTGAGCGTAAGGCGGCGCGAGCTTACTCGGCGGCGACCGGCAGCGGGGTCACGGACACCTGCACGCGGTCTTCGGCGCGGCGCTCGAACGTCACGGTGCCGTCCACCAGCGCGAAGATGGTGTGATCGCGCCCGAGGCCGACATTGCGGCCCGGCTTCACCTTCGTGCCGCGCTGGCGGATGATGATGTTGCCGGCGACGACGGCCTGACCGCCCGCCTTCTTGACGCCGAGGCGGCGGCCTTCCGTATCGCGCCCGTTGCGGGACGAGCCGCCTGCTTTCTTGTGAGCCATCTGGTCTCTCCTGCCTCAGGCCGCGTTGATCTCGGCCACGCGCAGCACGGTGACGTGCTGGCGATGGCCGTTCTTGCGGCGGCTGTTCTGCCGGCGGCGCTTCTTGAAGATGATGATCTTGTCGAGCCGGTCCTGCGCGATGACGGTGGCGACCACCGAGGCGCCGGCCACGTTGGGCGCGCCCACGGTCAGGTTGCCGTCCGCGCCGACAGCGAGCACGTCGGTGAACGTCACCGAAGCGCCGGGCTCGGCCTCAAGCTTTTCCACCTTCAGCACGGCGTTGGGGGTCACGCGATACTGTTTTCCGCCGGTGCGGATGACTGCGAACATTGTCTCTCGTATCCTATCGGGTCGGGCGCGCGGTTGTCGCATCAGCAAATAGGCGGCCTGGACGCGCCCGGCCACCGGGAGCGCGGGTTATAGCGCGGGCTTGCGGGGAGTCAACGTATTGCAACACGCATGACTGCGTCGCGGCTAGCTGTCGTAGCCGGGCAGCTCGCGGTCGAGCTTGCGCAGCAGGCCGGGCCACGCCATCGGCGCCAGCTTCTCGATGCTCGCCGCCTGCCGCCGCACCGTCTGCTGCGCCGCCTCCGGCGCGATCAGCACATGCTCGCGCCCGGCGCCGAGGGCCAGCACCTGCTGGCGGCAGGCACGTTCGAGCGAGAAGATGTTCAGCCACGCGACCGCGGCCGACGACCCCACCGCGAGCGTGCCATGGTTGCGCAGCAGCATCATCTGCGCCTGCCCGAGATCGGCCACCAGCCGCGCCCGCTCGTCCAGGTCGAGCGCGATCCCCTCGTAGTCGTGATAGGCGAGGCGGGGGATCACCGCGAGTGCGTACTGGGTCAGCGGCAGCAGCCCCTCGGCCTGCGCCGCGACGGCCACGCCCGCATCGGTGTGCAGGTGCATCACCACGTTGGCGTCCGGGCGGGCAGCGTGGATGGCGGAATGGATGACGAAGCCGGCCGGGTTGATGGTGTAATCGCTCGCCTGCACCACGTTGCCCTCGGGATCGACCTTGACCAGCGAGGAGGCGGTGATCTCGCCGAACCACAGCCCGTAGGGATTGATGAGGAAATGGTGCTCCGGACCCGGCACGCGGGCGGAGATGTGGGTGAAGATCATGTCGTCCCAGCCGTGCAGCGCGACGGCGCGGTACAGCGCCGCCAGTTCGACGCGCTGGCGCCATTCCGCCTGGGTCATCTCCGTGCTGCCGACTTTGGTCGGCGCCCGATCCACCAGGGTGATACCGGTCATGCGAGGTTCCTTCGTTGTTCGGGCACGGCAAGGCGCGGCACGCGGCCGGCGCCGAGTCGCGCTTACAGGTTGAGATCGGCGAAACTCCGCCCGCTCGCCACCAGTTCGCGCAGCAGCGGCGCCGGCTCGAACCCGACCCCGTGCGCCGCGTGCAGTGCCTCCACCCGGCGCAGCATCTCGGGCAGGCCCACGGCGTCGGCCGCGTGCATCGGCCCGCCGCGCCATGCCGGGTAGCCGTAGCCATGCACCAGCACCACGTCGATGTCGGACGGGCGCTGCGCGATGCCCTCGGCCAGCACGCGCGCGCCCTCGTTCACCATCGCCGCATGAACCCCGTGCTGGATGTCCTCGGCCGCGATGGGGCGCCGGACGATGCCTTTTTCGGCCGAGACCTGCTCGATCAGCGCCGTCACCTCCGGGTCCGGCAGGCGCTTGCCTTCCACATGGCGATACCAGCCGGCGCCGGTCTTCTGCCCGAAGCGGCCCTGCTCGCACAGCCGGTCGGCGATCGGCACGTAGCGGGCGCGCGGGTCGCGGGTGGGCGCGTTGCGCTTGCGGATCGCCCAGCCGATGTCCAGGCCCGCGAGGTCGGAGACGGCGAAATATCCCATCGCCATCCCGTACGCTTCCATCGCCGCGTCCACCTCCTGCGGCAGCGCCCCGTCCTCGACGGCGAATTCGCAGATCTGGCGCCAGCGCATCAGCAGCCGGTTGCCGATGAAGCCCTCGCCATTGCCGCACAGCACCGGCTGCTTGCCCAGGCGCTTGACCACCGCGAGCGCGGTCGCCACCGCCTCCGGCGCGCTGCGGCGGGCACGCACGATCTCGACCAGGCGCATGACATGCGCGGGGCTGAAGAAATGCAGCCCGACGACACGCTCCGGCGCGTCCACCATGTCGGCCATGGCGTCGATATCGAGGTAGGAGGTGTTGCTCGCCAGCACGCAGTCCCGGCGCACCACCTCGGAGAGTTTCTTGAACACCGTCTGTTTGGCGGGCAGGTCCTCGATCACAGCCTCGATCACCAGATCGGCGTCGCCCAGCGCCTCGATGCTGGCGGTATAGGCAAGGCGGTCCAGCCGTTCGTGCCGCGCCGCCTCACTGAGCCGGCCGGCCTTCACCTGCCGGTCGTACACCGCGTTCACCCGGCCCTCGGCGGCCTGCGCGGCCTCCTTGTTGGCTTCGGCGAGAGTGACCCGGAAGCCCGCATCGGCGAGCGCGATGGCGATGCCGGAGCCCATGGTGCCGCCGCCGACCACGCCCGCGTGCCGCACCACCCAGGTGCGCGGCGCGTGTCCATCGTCGGCCGGCATTTTCGCCGCCAGCCGCTCGGCGTGAAACAAATGCCGCAGCGCGCGGGATTGCGGGCCCGTGCGCAGGTCCAGCGAGCGGGCGCGCTCCTTCGCGAGGGCTTCGTCGAACGGCAGGTCGGCGGCCCAGGCGATGGCTTCGGCCGCCGCCGGGGCGGCGAGGGCACCGCGCGCGCGGGCGCGGATGGTGGCCGCCGCCTTGTCGAACGCCGCGCGGTCGAACGCCGGCACCGCGCGGTCGCGCACGCGCGGGGTCTGGCCGGACGCGGCCAGCGTGCGGGCGCGAAAAATCGCGGCGGCGCGGATGTCGGTGGCGATCTCATCGACCAGCCCGAGCGAGAGCGCCTCGTCGGCGGCGACATGCCGGCCGCTGGCGATCAGGTCGAGCGCGGCCGGGGCGCCGGCCAAGCGCGGCAGGCGCTGCGTGCCGCCAGCGCCGGGGATCAGGCCGATGCGCGTCTCCGGCAGGCCCACGCGCGCATCCGGCGCGAGGATGCGGGCATGGCAGGCGAGCGCGAGTTCGAACCCGCCGCCGAGCGCCGTGCCGTGGATCGCGGCCACCACCGGGCGCGGGCAGGCGTCGAGTGCCGCACAGATGTCGCCGGTCAGCGGCGGCGTGGGGGGCGCGTCGAATTCGCGGATGTCGGCGCCGGCCACGAACGTCTTTCCCTCGCAGGCGAGCACGATGCCGACGATGCCCGCCGCGCTCGCCGCCGCCCCGATGGCGGCGAGAAGGTCTCGTCGAACCTCGGCGGCGAGCGCGTTGACCGGCGGATGGTCAACCAGAATGAGCGCCACGTCGCCATGGCGCTCGGTGCGAACCGTCTTGCTATGTGTCACGGCAGTTCTCCCGTCGTGGCGGGAGTATCCATCCGCGCGGGGCTGACGGCTAGAAGCCGAACATGTGATCCAGCGAAAACCCGCCCCGCGCGTCCATCAGACCGTGGTAGCCGAACAGCCGGCACGTGGTGTCGCGCACGATCACGTAGCCGCGCGGGCCGGCGGCCTGCATCTCGGCGGCGGGGAAATGCTGGTCGGGAAACACCAGGGCCGAGCCGGAGCAGGCGATTTTCAGCGGCGCCGAGGCGATGGGCTTGCCGGCGCCGTCATGCAGTTGCAGCTCCGTGGCCGAATGCGGGTGCCACGCGGCGGAGGCGGGGTAGATCAGCGCGGCGAAGCTCCGCCGCCCCTGCGAGCCGAGCTTCAGAAACAGCCGCGTGGACAGGCCGGGCGGCGGGCCGGCGTAGGATTGCGGCTCGTCGCGGTAGGTCATCAGCGTGTTGAAGATGTGCGCGCCGAAGCTGCTTTCGGCCACATGGCCGCTGGCGCGGTCCTCGGCGCGGACCAGGGTGTGCAGCCAGCCATCGGCCACGCCACCGTCGCGGAAATCGTACACCAGATCGGCATGGCCGCCCTCGGACAGCACGTCGTCGGGCAGGAGGTCGTCGAGGTCCACCGCCACGTCGTGGTCGCGCTTCAGGCAGCCGAGGAAGGTCTCCGCGACTTTCGTCCCGGCCGGATCGAACACATCGAGCCGCACCGGCAGCGAGGTCTGGGCGGTTGCCATCGGCGTCGGCTGGATCAGGGTGCGGAACCGCGCGCGCGGCAGCACCGGGACCGGCAGCAGGTAGCCCCGGCCGAGTTGCGGCGGCAGCGTCGGGATGGCGGGATCGGGGCGCAGATCGGCGCGCTCGACATTGGCATGGGCGATGCGGGTGCGGCCGTCGCGGATCACCTCGTAGCGCGGGCGGACCATGTGCCGGCCGCAGCGCAGCTCGATCTGCGCCGGCCAGCGCAGGCCGGGCAGCAGGTCCGACACATCCAGCGCCCGCGTCGCATAGGGGGCGATGGCGTGCGACAGGGCGGCCGGGGCCTCGGCCCCCATGCGGTCCAGCGCGATGGCGCCGGGGGGAATCGGCACGGCGTGGCTGTTCTGCACCCACAATACCACCCGCTCGCCATCGGCGGGGGCGGGGATGCCGGCGTAGCGGTCCGACGGCCAGGCATTGGCGTCGTGCGTGACCGAAAGGCTGGCGTCGTTGCCCGATCCGTAGGTGTCCAGCGCGTATTTCACCACATCGTGCCCGGCGGCGCCGACGGCATGGATGAACAACTGCCCGGTGAACGCGGGCAGGCCGAAGCGGGCGCGGACCTCGGCGCTGTCGATGGCGACGCCGGCGGCGCCGTCCGGCACCGCTTCCTCCCAGCTGGCGAGCGGGAGGCCGGCGGCGTCGAACAGGCGCAGCCACAGGCGCACGCCGGCGGCACCGTAGTTGGCCCAGTAATTCGCCGTCACCAGCCGGGTCGAGAGCCCGTTTTCGTCGCGGAAGAAGGCGTGGTTGGTGGCGAAGTTCAGCCGGTCCAGGTAGCGGCGCGGGTTGGTCAGCAGCGCGGCGGGCAAGCGGGCCTCGTCCAGCGTGACGATGCTGGCCCCCTTCGGCAGCAGCGGGCGCAACCGGTCGGCGAGCCGGCCAGCGTCGAACGCCGCCACCAGCACCGTCGCGGCGTCGGCCGCCGGCAGGTCGGTGAGCGGGCGGGCGGTGTGGCCCGCGCGGGCGCGGCCGAGCGCCTGCACGTCCTGCACGTAGATGCCGGCGATGGGCGGCGCGTCCGGGTGCAGCGCCAGCAGGGCGGCGGCGACATCCTCGGGATCGACGATGGCGACCGGGCCGCGCGCGGCAAGGCGCGCATACAGGGCCGCGATGGCTTCCGCCGCCAGCGGGTGCGCCAGCGCCTTGTACAGCACGTTGCCGCCGGCGCGGGCGTCGAAGGTGGTGATGTCGAGCATGGCGCGTCCTAATAGCCGAAGCGGCGGCACATTTCGGCCGCAGCCTCCGCCGTGTCGTCGAGCGGTTGCACGGGCCAGTGGTCGAAACGGCCCTGATACGGCCGCACGCGGCCGGCGTCGATCAGGTCCTTGAGGAACATGCCGATCCGCCGCGACGAGCCCGGCAATTCGGCCAGGAACACCGGCGCCGCCGTCGCCACCGCCTCGGATACCATCGAGACGCTGTCCATCGTCACCACGAGCGCGTCGGACAGCGCCAGCATGCCGAAATACGGGTTATCGCCGGTGCCGTCCCAGACCAGGGCGCCGAGCGGGCGCAGCGTCTCGGCGAACACGGCGCTCACCGCCGGATCGGTGCGGCGGGAGGGGGTGAGGACGAGCCCGACCTTGTCCTGCCGCAGCATCGCGGCGAGCTGCCCGGCCAGCGCGCGGGCCTCCGGCACGCCAAGCTTGAAGCGCCCATTGGCGCCGCCGATCAGAACGCTGACGAGCGGGCGCGGGAGGTGAGCGAGGCGGGGTTCCCAGGTTCGCGCGGCCTCGGCCAGCCTTGCGGGGTTGGCGCGGTGCAGGGCGGTGCGGGCGGCGAAGACGTTGGGGCCGCTGAGTTCGTCGTGCCGGCCGACGATAATGAAATCGAATTTGCGCGGGTCGATGCGCGGGTGCTGCACGATCACGCCGCGCACCCGCGTGCGCAGCGCCGACAGCACCGCCGCCGCCTTGCCGCCGCAGCCGACGAGCAGTTCCGGCAGCGGCGGCGCCAGCGCCCCGGGCGTGATGGCGGCCAGGGGCGAGGGCCAGAACGCGGCGGGGATGTGGCGCCACAGGCCGCGTGGGGCGATCGGGCGGACCTCGGCCGCGAGGCCGGCGGCGTCGGTCAGGCCGAGCGCCTGCGACTGCATGCCGGCGAAAGCCTCGGCGACGACCCAGGTGGAGGAGGGGAGCATGGCCAGGGTTTTCCGCGCCGCGTGCCGCGCCGTCAATCCGCCGGCCGGCCCGTCGCGGGCCCGCGCGTCGCGCGGTATGGTGCGTTGCGTGTTTTAAGACGATTCACTTGTTATTGAGACATGGACGGCAAATTGATCGTCATATCGCCGCGAGTCGCCGGGCGGGCGCTTGCCCAGCGGCCCCGGCCGGCGCCAGCAGACCCAGCGAGGATCAACGCCATGTCGAGAGAGATCACGGAAAGCCTCGCCCTTGCCGGCATCGACGAGGGCGTCCGCGCCACCCTGCGCGAGACTTGGCCGCTGATCCGCGAGGGTGTGCCCTACGCGCTGCAATCCGGTTTCGCCGCCGCCGCCGGCAAGGAGGGCGCGCCCGGGCGCCCCACCCGCGACCAGCTTGCCGCCGCCCGCGACGGCCAGGCGCGGCACTGGGAGGATCTGTTCTCCGCCCGCTTCGACGAAGCCTACGCCGCCTCGCTGCGCCAGGTGGCGACCATCCATGCGCAGGTGGGGCTCGATCCGCGCTGGCTGATCTCCGGCTACGTCACTACGTTGACCGAACTGCACTCGCTGGTGCTGGCGACGCATTGCGCCTCGATGATGACCTGGGCCGCGCGCAGCCGGCTGGACCGCGCGTTGCGCGCCGTGGACCACGCCGTGCTGTTCGACCTGCAACTCTGCGTCTCGGCCTATACCGAGCAGATGGAGCGCACGCAGCGCGACCGGCTGGAGCAGATGTCGCGGCAGGCCAATCCGGTGGCGGCGAGCCTGATCGACTCGCTGATCCCGCAGAGCCCGCAAGCCCGCCAGTCGGCCAACGAGTTGTTTCTCGCCTCGCAGCGGCGCACCTATCAGGCGGCGACATCTGGCCAGTCGGGTGCGTCCCTGCCGTCGGCGGCACCCCCCGGCGCGCCGGTGCCGCACATGGCGGCAATGCGCCGGACGGTCGCGGCGTAGCCGCGCGGCCGGCGGATATGCGGGGCGGATATGGAAGGAACATTGACATTTGTGCTGCGCGGCACCATTGTCTGTGGGCGCGCCACGATGCGGTTTTGTGCGCTGCCATCCCACGAACTCCCGGCCACATCGAAGCGTGTGTCCGGTCGCGGGCGGAGCGGTCTCCCGGTAGCTCTCTTTCCTCTGACGTCTGCGCCGGTTCGCGGTCCTGCCGACCGCGATCGACCCATGCCCTGTCGCACGCGGCAGGGCATCCGGTCGTACGCGAAAGACACTGAATGACCTCGTTTTCCGACCTCGGCCTCTCCGCCCCGCTGCTCAAGGCGGTCGCCGCGGCCAACTATACCGACCCCACGCCGATCCAGGCGCAGGCAATTCCCGTCGGCCTCGAAGGCCGCGACGTCCTGGGCATCGCCCAGACCGGCACCGGCAAGACGGCGGCGTTCGCGCTGCCGATCCTGCAACGCCTCTCGGCCAAGCCCCGTCCGCCCGGTGGCGCGCCACGCGCCCTGATCCTGGCTCCCACCCGCGAACTCGCGGGCCAGATCGCCGAGACGTTCCGCGTGCTCGGCCGCCCGGTCGGCGCCCGCGTGGCGCTGCTGTTCGGCGGCGTGCCCAAGGGCCGGCAGGCACGGCAACTGGCCGGTGGCGTCGATATCGTCGTCGCCACCCCCGGCCGGCTGATCGACCATATGCAGGACCGCGCCATCCGCCTCGACCAGATCGAGGTGCTGGTGCTGGACGAAGCCGATCACATGCTCGACCTCGGCTTCATCATCCCGATCCGCCGCATCGCCAGCGCGGTGCCGACGGTGCGGCAGACGATGTTCTTCTCGGCCACCATGCCGAAGGAAATCTCCGGCCTCGCCGATGCGATGCTGAAGGACCCAGTGAAGGTGTCGGTCGCCCAGGTTGCCACCACCGCCGAGCGCGTCGAGCAGTTCGTGATTTTCGTCGAGCAGAGCCGCAAGCGGCATGTGCTGTCGAACCTGCTTGCAACCCATGCGGACGGGCGGACCCTGGTGTTCACCCGCACCAAGCACGGGGCCGATCGCGTGGTGAAGCAGTTGTGCGAGGACGGCGTCTCGGCCGACGCGATCCACGGCAACAAGAGCCAGCCGCAGCGTGAGCGGGCGCTGGCGGCGTTCCGCTCCGGCACGACGCGGGTGCTGGTGGCCACCGACATCGCGGCACGCGGCATCGACGTGGCGGGCGTCAACCACGTCATCAACTTCGAGCTGCCGAACGTGCCGGAAAGCTATGTCCATCGCATCGGCCGCACCGCGCGCGCCGGGGCGGCGGGCATCGCCATCAGCCTGTGCGATGGCAGCGAGCGGTCCTTCCTGCGCGATATCGAGAAGCTGATCCGCTCGCGCGTGCCGGTGATGACCCCGCCGGAACGCCTCGCCCGCGCCGCATAACGAATAATTATCCTCGCGGCACGGTTGACGCCATGCCGCGAGGATGCGTTCTTGCGAAGCCGGTGGCGCGCCCGCCGTCTGGCGCCACGACGGACTTTTCGCGATGGTTTCGACCCGCCGTTCCCTGCTCGCCGGCTCGACCTCCGCCCTGGCGGCGCTCGCCGCGCGCGGCGCCGGGGCGACCACGCCGGGCAGTTCCCCCCCTCTACCCCGCCCGATTCCCGTGGCAGCGCCTGGCCAACCCGGGCTCAATGCGCGCGCCGCCGGCAAGGGCCTGTTCTTCGGCAGCGCCGTCGATGACTTGCAGTTGCAAGGCGATCCGGCGCTGATGGCCCGGATCGTCGCCGATTGCGGCATGGTGGTCGGCGAATCCAGCTTCAAATGGGAAGCGTTGCAGCCGCAGCCTGGGCATTTCAACTATTCTCGCGCCGATGCGCTGATGCGGTTTGCGGCGAAGAACCGCATGCGGGTGCGCGGCCATACGCTGGTCTGGCACGAAGCCAACCCGCCCTGGCTGGAGGCGACCCTGACGCCACAATCGGGCGAGGCGTTGCTGACCGGCTACATCGCCAATGTCTGCGGCCATTTTCGCGGCAAGATCGCGCATTGGGACGTGGCCAACGAGGTGCTGCACCCGGAGGACAAGCAACCGCTCGGCCTGCGCGCGACACCGTGGCTCAAGGCGTTGGGGCCGCGCTATCTGGACCTCGCGTTCCACGCCGCCGCCGAGGCCGACCCCGGCGCGCTGCGCGTGCTGAACGAATTCGGGGTCGATTACGCGCTGCCCTGGCAGGAGAAGCGGCGGGTGGCGATGCTCACGCTGTTGCAGACATTGCTGATGCGCGGCGTGCCGGTGCAGGCGGTGGGCTTGCAGGCGCATCTGAACGCGGCCGAGACCACGCTCGACCAGCGCGGCCTCGCGCGTTTCGTCGCCGACATCGCCGGCATGGGCCTGAAGGTGATCGTCACGGAACTGGATGTGCGCGACGACGGCTTGCCCGCCGACATCCCCTCCCGCGACGAGGCGGTGGCCGAACATGCGCGCGCCTGGCTCGACGCGGTGCTGCCGCATCCCGCGGTGCTCGGCGTGCTGACCTGGGGGCTGTCCGACAAGCGCAGTTGGCTCAACAGCAAATTCCCGCGACCGGACGGATTGCCGCAACGCCCGTTGCCGCTGGACGCCGAACTCAGGCCGAAGCCGCTGTGGAGCACCATCGCCGGCGCGTTCGACGCGGCGCAGGCGCGCTAGCCCGCCCTCAGCCGATCTGCAACGCCTGCAACGCCGTTTCCAGCTCCTGGAACGTCGGCATGTGCTGATTGGGCGCCATCTTGCGGCCGGTCTCGACGCTGACCTGCGGCGCGTTGCCGTGCAGATGCGCCACCAGGACCGCGCGCACCACTTCCATGTATTTCGACTCCTCTTCCACCACGCCCTTCAGCCGGGTGGAGAACGGGCCGACCATGCCGTAAGCGAGCAGCACGCCGAGGAACGTGCCGGTCAGCGCGCCGCCGATCATCGCCCCCAGCACCGCCGGCGGCTCGCTGATATGCGACATCGTCTTGATGACGCCGAGCACGGCGGCGACGATGCCGAGTGCCGGCAGTCCGTCCGCCATGTTCTGTAGCGCGTGCGAGCCGTGCAGTTCCTCGTTCAGGGTCTTTTTCAGCTCCCGCGCCATCACGTCCTCGATCTGGTTCGGATCGTCCGCGTTCATGCCGACCATGCGCAGATAGTCGCAGATCAGGTAGGTGACGTGATGGTTCTTCAGGATTTTGGGGAATTTCTGAAAGGCCGCGCTGTCGTCGGGCTTTTCGATATGCGCCTCCAGCGCCATCGCGCCCTTGGTGCTGGCAAGGCGCACCAGGAAGAACAGCAGGCTCAGCAGTTCGACGTAATCGGCTTTCTTGTACACCGCGCCCTTCAGCATTTTGCCGAAGCCCGCCAGCGTGTGTTTGATGTCGTGCATGCTGTTCGACATGACGAACGTGCCGATGGCGGCGCCGCCGATGGTCAGCATCTCGAACGGGATCGCCTCGACGAGCGGCCCCATGCTGCCGCCGGAGGCGAGGTAGCTGCCGAACACGCACGCGAACAGGAAGACGAGGCCGCCGATCGTGCCCATGGGGCGAGCCGCCTATCGCGCGCGGAAGCTGTGCTGCACGACGATCGCGATGCGGCGGTTGGCGGCGGCGAGCGGGTCGGCGGGGAGCAGCGGGTCACGGTCGGCGCGGCCGGAGACTTCCTTGAAGCGGACTTCCGGCAGCCCGGCCTCCACCAGCACGCGGCGGGTGGCGTTGGCACGCTCGGAGGACAATTCCCAGTTGGTGCGCCCGCCACTGTTGTACGGCGAGGCGTCGGTATGGCCGGTCAGCATCAGCGGTTCCGGCAGTTTCGCCAGCACGGGGGCGACCCTTTGCAGCAGCGTCCGCGCCTTGTCGCTGAGGGTGGCGGAGCCGGAGGGGAACATCGGCTGCTTGTCCTCGTCGAGCAACTGGATGCGCAGGCCCTCCGGCGTGATGTCGATGGCCAACTGCCGGCTGAGATCGGCGAGCGCGGGATCGGCACGCACGGCGTCGCGGATCTGCTGTGCCGCCTGCTCGAACGCGGCGCGCTCGCGGCGATCGGCTTCGGCGCGCTGGGCGGCGTCGTCCACCTGGCGGGCGTCGGGCTTGGCGAGGGTGCCGGCGCCCGCGTTGGCCAGGAATTCGGCCTTCGAGGGAGTCTTGGCCTGGGCCGGGGCGACACCGCCGCCCGGGGCGCGCTCGCCCTGCTGGTCGGTGGCGGTGGCGGCGTTGCCGTGCGCGTCGTGCGCCTGCCCATCGCGTCCGGCGCTGGCGGCGTGGCCGGCGCTGGTCTCGACGCGCGGCGTCGTTGCCGGCGCGGTCTGCTCGCCCTGCACGTCCTCGTCGGGCGGGGGCGGAGCCTTGCCCGGCATGACCGGGTCCGCGCCCTTGTCCGAGGCCATGGTGCCATCGTCGTACGGGGTATGCCCGCCGAAAGGTTGGCCGGAGCCGGATGAATTGTGGCTCATCGCATTGGATGGCGAGAAATAATCGGCCAATCCCTTGCGCTGCGCCTCGGTGGTGGCGTTGAGCAGCCACATCAGCAGGAAGAATGCCATCATCGCGGTCACGAAATCGGCATACGCGACCTTCCAGGCGCCGCCGTGATGGCCGCCCTCGACGATTTCTTCTTTTTTGATGATGATATTGCCGCCCTTTTTTCTGTCCTTCGCTGCCATGCGGCCCCCGTTGCCTGCGGCCTTGCGTGCGTCGGGGGTGCGGAGATTTTTCCGGGCCGGCGGCGCGCCGCCGCAGAATGGGGGCGGTTGCTTAAGGTGCCGCTAATTGCCGGGGCGAGAGAGCGGTTCGGCGAGGAATGTCACGAAGCCGGGCGCGCGCCCGCCAGGGCGCGGGCGAACACCGAGGGATCGACATTGCCGCCGCTGAGCACCGCGCCAACCACGCGGCCGCGCGCGTCGAGCTTCTTCGCCAGCAACGCCGCGAGGCAGACCGCGCCGCCCGGTTCGACCACCAGTTTCAGATGCAGGAAGGCGAACGCGATCGCCGCCAGCACCTCGGCGTCGCTGACGGCGATGCCGCCGGCGAGGTGCGTGCGGTTGACCTCGAACGTCAGCTTGCCGGGCGCCTTCGCCAGCAGCGCGTCGCACAGCGTGGACCCGCCCGGCGGGTTGGCCACGCGCGCGCCGGCGGCGAGCGAGCGGGTGGTATCGTCCCAGCCCTCCGGCTCCACGCAGAACAGCCGTGTGGCCGGCGAGGCGCCCTGCATCGCCAGCGCGCAGCCGGCAATCAGCCCGCCGCCGCCGGTGCAGACCAGCAGGTCGTCCATGGCAAGGCCGGCGCTGCGCGCGTCCTCGGCCAGTTCCAGCGCCAGCGTGCCCTGGCCCGCGATCACATGCGGATGGTCGAACGGCGGCACCAGCGCGGCACCGGTCGCTTCGGCGAACCCGGTCGCGAGGCCCTCGCGGTCGTCGGTGTCGCGGTTGTAGGGGCGGATCGCGGCACCCCAGCGCGCCGTCGCCTCCTGCTTCACGCGCGGCGCGTCGGCCGGCATGAAGATCGTCGCCGAGGCGCCCACCGCGGCGGCGGCACAGGCGACGGCTTGGCCGTGGTTGCCGGAGGAATGCGTCACCACGCCGGCGCGCCGCTGTGCCTCCGTCAGTTGCAGAATCGCGTTGGTGGCGCCGCGCAGCTTGAAGCTGCCGGTGCGTTGCAGCGGCTCGGCCTTCAGCAGGATGGTGCCGCCGGTGATCTGGTCGAGCAGCGGGTGGCGCAGCATCGGCGTGCGCACGACGCGCGGCGCGATACGGGCGGCGGCGGCGCGCACGTCCTCGTGGGTCGGCAGGTCCATCATCGTCTCCGGGGCAGGACAACCGCCGGCGTCGTGCCGGCGCGGCCGGTGACAGGATAGAGGCGGTATGGCTCGGCCACCACCCCACCGCGCGCGCGCGCGGCGGGCAGCGGCGCACCCACCGTGAGCCAGTCCGCGGCGTCCGGCGGCTCGGCGCGGCGGGCGGGGCGCACCAGCAGGCCGGCATGGCCCGCGATCGCGCCGGTCGCGTCCGGCAGGTCGAACAGCGCCCAGCGCGCGTCGATGCCGATCACCGGCAGGCCCGGCGGCAGCGCGCGGGCCAGTTCGGCGGCCTCGCCGTAGTTGTCCACCGCGATGAAGCTGGCATGGGTCGCCGCGGCGGCGTGCGCCACGTCCGCCGCCAGATCGGTCCAGCCGGCCATGCGGGCGAGCGTGGGGTCGAGTTTGGCGGGCAGCGGGAACGGCGCGATCGTGGCCTGGAGATAGACCAGCGCGGTCAGCGCGAAGCCCAGCGCCGCCGCCGGGGCGCGCCAGCGGAGCCAGCGCCCGGGCAGGCCGGCGGCGGCGATGGCGGCGGCCGGGTACAGGATCGCCGGCCAGTTCGCCTGCACCCTGTCGCCGAGCGCGTGCTGCACGAACACCGCCCCCGGCAGCAGGGCGAGGGCGGCGAGCAGCGTCCAGGCCGGGTCGCGCCGCCACGCGCGCCGCGCGGCGACGACGATGCCGGCGCCGAAGACGACGGCGAGCAGTGGCGTGGCCAGCCCGATCTGTCCGCCCGCCAGTTCGCCCAGGAATTGCAGCGCGCGCGCGGGCGCCCAGTCGCCGGCGCGCCCACCCTGTTTGACCAGCCCGGCCCAGCCGTGGCCCGCGTTCCAGGCGAGCACCGGGGCAAAACAGGCCAGCGCCACGGCGGCCGCGAGCCAGGGATACGGCCGGCGCAGCCACGGCCGCAGCCCCGGCACCCAGGCCAGCCACAGCAGCACCGCCGGCAGCAGCAGGAAGGCGGTGTATTTGCTGTCGAGCGCGAGCCCGGCAAAAAGCCCCGCCAGCAGCCAAAATCCGCCTCCCGCAAGGGCAGGGACGATGATGACACGGGATAATGCCCACAGTGTCGCGGTCCAGAAGAACAGCAGCGGCGTGTCGGGCGTCATGGTGACGGCGCCGACGCCGAACAGCAGGGTCGCGTTCAGCAGCAGCGCCGCCCATGGCCCGCTGCCGCGGCCGGGGAACAGGGTGTTGGCGGCATCGGCCAGCAGCAGCGAGCCGAGCGCCGCCGCAATGGGGGAGAACAGCCGCACGCCGAGCGCGCCGTCGCCGGCCAGCGCGGTGCCGGCGCGAATCCACAGCGCCACCATCGGCGGATGGTCGAGATAGCCGGCCGCGAGCGCGCGCGACCACACCCAGTAATACGCCTCGTCCGGCGCCAGCGGCGTCGTGGCGGCAACGAGCAGGCGCAGCAGGGTCAGCGCGGCAAGGGCGAGAAACCAGGGGTTCAGAACGGCACGCCCGAAAGGCTGCGGCTGGTGCGGATGGTCTGCAAGGTCTGCACCCGGCTGACATGCGGCGCGCCGGTCAGGCGCTGGGTGAGCAGGTTTTCGTGCGCGGTGTCGCGCGCGACCAGCTTGAGCAGGAAATCGCCGCCGCCGCGGATCATGTGGCACTCCCGCACCTCGGGCCAGGCCGCCACCAGCGACTCGAAGCCGGAGAGCACCGCCTCCTTCTGGCTCTCCAGCCCGACGATGGCGAAGAACATGATCTCCCAGTCGAGTTTCTGCGGGTCGGTGTCGGCGTGGTAGCCGCGGATGATGCCCGCCTCCTCCAGCCGGCGGACGCGGCGCAGACATGGGGGGGCCGAGATCCCGGCGCGGCGCGCCAGCTCCACGTTGGTCATGCGCCCGTCGGCCTGTAGCTCCGCCAGGATGCGCCGGTCGATGGCGTCGAGCATGTCTGTGTCGGTCGGCTGGCTTTTCATGCGGCTTAGCATCTCATGGACGGCTGTTTCGCGAAATATTATTGCACGCGGGCCGCCGGGCAAGGGCGCTTCGGCACTGCTCGCTTGTTCTGGGGGCGCGCACGCCGATATCATATGATCTGAAAGACAAGCCGGACTTCCCGCCATGCAAGCGCCTCAGACCGTCCACCGCACCCGCCTGCTGATCATCGGCGCCGGGCCCGCCGGCTATACCGCCGCGATCTATGCTGCCCGCGCGGCCATGGCGCCGATGCTGGTCGCCGGGCTGCAACCCGGCGGGCAATTGATGATCACCACCGAGGTGGAGAACTACCCGGGCTTCGCCGAGGCGGTGCAGGGCCCATGGCTGATGGAGCAGATGGAGGCGCAGGCGCGCCATGTCGGCACGACGATCCATTACGACATCATCACCAGCGTGGATTTCTCCGGCCATCCGTTCCGCTGCCAGGGCGATTCGGGCGATCTGTATCTCGCCGACTCGGTGGTGATCGCCACCGGGGCGCAGGCGCGCTGGCTCGGGCTGCCGAGCGAGCGGCAGTTGCAGGGCGCAGGCGTCTCCGCCTGTGCGACCTGCGACGGGTTCTTCTTTCGGGGTAAGCGCGTCGCCGTGATCGGCGGCGGCAACACCGCCGTGGAGGAAGCCCTGTACCTGACGCATCACGCCGCGAGCGTGACCCTGATCCACCGGCGCGATTCGCTGCGGGCGGAAAAAATCCTGCAACGCCGGCTGTTCGAGAACCCCAAGGTGCGCGTGGTGTGGGACAGCGTGGTGGAGGAAATCACCTCCTCCGGCACACCGCCGGCCGTGGACGGGGTGCGCATCCGCGACGTGCACAGCGGCGCCGAAAGCCGGATCGAGGTGGACGGGGTGTTCGTGGCCATCGGCCACTCGCCGAACACCGCGCCGTTCAAGGGGGCGGTGGCGCTGGACACCGAGGGCTACGTGCTCACGCAGCCCGGAACCACCCGCACATCGGTCCCCGGTGTGTTCGCGGCGGGGGATGTTCAGGACAAAGTGTGGCGTCAGGCGGTCACGGCTGCTGGAACAGGTTGCATGGCGGCGCTGGAAGCCGAAAAGTGGGTGGCGGAACTCGGCGCCGAGTCGGCCCTCGCGGCGGACTGACCCGGCTTCCGGATTCTGCGGGCGGCACGGTGCCGCACACAAAACGAACAGGGACCGTGCGGCCATGCGCCGCCCGGCAGGAATGGGCGAACGATGGACTGGGACAAGTTGCGCGTGTTCCACGCGGTCGCCGAAGCCGGCAGCTTCACGCATGCCGGCGACACGCTGAACCTCAGCCAGTCGGCGGTGTCACGGCAGATCTCGGCGCTGGAGGAGGCGTTGCAGGTGCCGCTGTTCCACCGGCACGCACGCGGCCTCATCCTCACCGAGCAGGGCGAGAGCCTCAACCGCACCGTGCGCGAGGTGTTCGCCAAGCTGGCGATGACCGAGGCGCTGCTGACCGAGAGCAAGGAAAAGCCGGCCGGCCGGCTGAAGGTGACGACGACGGTGGGCTTCGGCGCGTCCTGGCTCGCGCCGCGGGTGCAGGCGTTCCTGGATGCCTATCCCGATGTGACCATGTCGCTGATCCTCGACGACGCCGACCTCGATCTGGCGATGCGCGAGGCGGACGTGGCGATCCGCATGCACCCGCCCAAGCAGCCGGACCTCGTGCAGCGGCACCTGATGGCGATCGAGTGGCATGTCTGCGCCAGCCCGGATTATCTGAAAAAGCACGGCGCGCCGCAGCGGGCGGAGGATCTGGACAACCACCGTCTGGTGCTGTTCGGCGACTACCGGCCGCCGGTGGCCGACATCAACTGGCTGGCCGATCTCGGCCGCCGCCCCGGCAGCCCGCGCAAGGCCCTGCTGGAGGTGAACAGCCTCGCCGCCATGGCGCTGGCGGTGCGCTCCGGCCTCGGGATCGCGGCGCTGCCGGACTACATGGCCGCCGACGAGGAAGCGCACGGCATGGTGCGCGTGCTGACGGATGTGAAGGCGCCGAAGGTGGACGTGTATTTCGTCTATCCGGAGGAACTGCGTACCTCCAAGCGCGTGGCCGTGTTCCGCGACTTCCTGCTGGCCCGTCTGGCGCAGCGGGGATAGCCAGGCCGCGCGGCCGATCCGCGCCATCGTCTCGGCGGCACCCCGCACGGTGTCCGCGCACATGCGGCGCAGGGTGCCGCGTGTGAGCGGATGCGGCCCCGACCAGCCCGGTACCCTGTCCCCGAGTTCGCCCTCGGTACCGGGGATCGCGTGGAGCGACCGCGCGCGACCATTTCGATATCGGTATGGAACGAGATTTTCCTTGCCGCGCGGCGCTTCGACGCAGTGCATTGATCTGCCTCAAGGAAACGCCGCTTAGGCCATGCGCGTCCGGCATGGCGGCCCAAGGCGGAAATGGCTGGCGGTACGGCGGTGGAGCCAATAATCAGACATTCATTGAATACGGCGCGAGCGCATTGCCGGTTCGGTTCGATGCAGCGCCAGCCTTCCCGTCCGCGAGGGCGGGAAAGGGGATCTACGGATCTCCTCGTCTCCCAGACGTGAAGCCTCCCTGTATCCTTGCCCCGCTGACCGGTTGGTTCAGCGGGGCTTTCTTTTTGCGGGTGTCGGTGAGCGATCGGTCTGGGCCTGCGCGAGGTGGCGGGGCGGGCGCGGAACCCGTTGGCAACGGCGGGACGGCCGGCGCATCCTGAGCGCGTCGGACTCGGAGCATCGCCGTGCCGCACCAAGCCGAACGCGCTGCCGCCGATCTGATCGCAACCACCGGGGGCCGGCGCTTCGGGACACTGCTCGCCGATCCGCCGTGGCAGTTCCAGAACCGCACCGGCAAGGTCGCCCCGGAGCATCGGCGGCTGTCGCGCTACGGCACCATGACGCTGGACGACATCCGCGCGCTGCCTGTCGCCGCCCTCGCGGCCGACGTCGCGCATCTTTATCTGTGGGTGCCCAATGCGCTGCTGCCGGAAGGGCTGTCCGTCCTGGCCGCGTGGGGTTTTGGCTACAAGTCGAACATCGTCTGGCACAAGGTCCGCCGCGACGGCGGGTCGGACGGCAGGGGCGTGGGGTTCTATTTCCGCAACGTGACCGAACTGCTGCTGTTCGGCGTGCGCGGCAAGAACGCCCGCACGCTGCAACCGGGGCGGACTCAGGTCAATCTGCTGGCCACGCGCAAACGGGAGCATTCTCGCAAGCCGGACGAAATGTATCCGATCATCGAGGCGTGCAGCCCCGGCCCACGACTCGAATTGTTTGCGCGCGGTGCCCGTTCCGGCTGGGTTGGGTGGGGGGATCAGGCCGACGCCGGTTACGCGCCGAGCTGGAGCACCTATGCCAACAACTCGGCCGCCGAGGCAGACGTGCCGTTGTCGGAAGCCAATTGATCCCAAAGCCTCGCGCGGATCGGCTCGGCGGCGATGTCGAGCAGATCAAGCGGCGGCTGGACCTGGTACCGGCGGGGTAAGCGGGCGTCACCCCGCCTCCACGATCTCGGGTGGCCGGTGCACCTTGATCTCCGGCAAGGCACCGACCCAGCGTTCCACGTCCACCAGACAGGAATGCGCGCTCGGCCCCTGGCCCAGCCGCGAGGTGCCGACGTCCTGGGTCAGCACGTTGACGTTGCCGTGCACGCACAGGCTGCCCGGCACGCCGGGCTGTTCGGGGTCGAACCACGCGCCGGTGGACATCGTGGCCACCCCGCGCAGGCGGCCCGCGTCGATGCGCACGCCGGCGAGGCAGGCGCCACGGTCGTTGAACACGCGCACGATGTCGCCCTCGGCCAGCCCGCGCGCGGTGGCGTCGTCCGGGTGCAGCACGATCGGCTCGCGCCCGCGGATTTTGCTCGCGAGGCTGACGCGGCCCTGATCGAGCTGGCTGTGCAGGCGCGTGGCCGGCTGGCTCGACAGCAGATGCAGCGGATATGTGTCCGCCCGCGCACCCCCCAGCATCTCGCGCGGGGCAAGCCAGACCGGATGGCCGGGGCAGTCCGGATAGCCGAACCCGGCAATCGTCTGGGAGTAGAGTTCGATCTTGCCGGAGGGCGTGTTCAGCCGCGTGTCCTCCGGTGCCGCGGCGAAGGCGGCGAACGGCACATCGGCGCGCTCGGCGGGCGGGATTTCGACATGGCCCGCGTCCCAGAACGTGTCGAAGTCCGGAATGTCCGTGCCCATGCGGGCGCTGGCCGCGCGGGCGCGGTCGTAGATTACCCGCAGCCAGGTCGCCGCGTCGCGCTGCTGGGTGAATTTCGGCCGTACGCCCAGCGCGTCGGCCACGTCGCCCATGTAGTCGAACTCGTTGCGTGCCTGCGCGTAGGGCTGGATCGCCTGCTTCATCGCGAGAATAAATCGGTCGCGCGAGGCCGAGCCGATATCGTCGCGCTCCAGCGTCGTCGTCGCCGGCAGCACGATGTCGGCGTGGCGGGCGAGCGAGTTCCACCACGGCTCGCTGACGACGATGGTTTCCACGCGCGCCCAGGCGCGCAGCAGGCGGTTCAGATCCTGATGGTGATGGAACGGGTTGCCGCCGCACCACCACATCAGCCGCGTATCCGGGTAGGTCAGCGCGCGGCCGTTGTAGTCGTAGGCGCCGCCCGGATGCTCCAGCATGTCGGTGATGCGGGCGACGGGGATCCAGGAATTCGCCGGGTTCGGCAGTACCGGCAGCCCGACCGAGGGCAGGTCCGCGCGCGGCGTGCCCATGCCGTTGATGCTGCCGTGGCCGTAGGACAGGCCGCATCCCGGCCGGCCGATCTGCCCCAGCATGGCGGCGACGGCGGCCAGCGCCCAGAACGACTGCTCGCCGTGCTCGGCGCGCTGGATCGACCACGCCATCGTCAGGAACGAGGGGTTCCCCGCGCAGTCGCGCGCCAGTTGCGCAATCGTCGCCGCCGGGATGCCGGTGATCGACGCCGCCCATTCCGGGGTCTTCGTCACGCCGTCGTCCGCGCCGAGCACATACGCCGAAAACCGCTCGTACCCGACGGTGCAGCGGGCGAGGAAATCCGTATCGGCCAGATGCCCCGCGATCAGTGCGTGAGCCATGCCGAGCAGGAGGGCGGAATCCGTCCCCGGCCGGATCGGCAGCCATTCCACGCCCGGCAGGTCCGGCATGTCGCCGCGAATGGGCGAGACATTCACCAGCCGGATGCCGGCAGCGGATGCCTGCCCGATCCAGTGCGCCATTTCGTGCGAACCCGCGCCGCCCGAGGTGATCTGGCCGTTGCGCAGCAGCATGCCGCCGAAGCACACCATGATCTTCGCGTGCGCCACGATGTCGCGCCAGTCGGCGACGGGGCCGGTGATGACTTCGTTGGTGCCGAGCACATGCGGCATCAGCGTCATGCCGGCGGCGTAGGAATAATTGGTCAATTGACCGGTATAGCCGCCCGCCGCGGCGAGCAGCCGGTGCAGTTGCGTGCGCGCATGGTGGAACCGCCCGGCCGATGCCCAGCCATAGCTGCCGCCGAAGATGCTCGCAGGGCCGTGGGTGTCGCGTACCCGCGCCACCTCGCTCGCGACGAGCGCGGTCGCGGTGTCCCAATCGACCGGCACGAACGGCTCGCCGCCCCGGAACGTGCCGCCCTGCCGGTCGCCTTCCAGCCAGCCGCGCCGCACGTGGGGCCGGTCGATGCGCGTGGGCGCATGCACC
>JAKBCB010000261.1 GCA_021808185.1 Pseudomonadota bacterium | reverse complement strand
ATCGGTGCTCGACGGCGGGATCGAGGGGCGGCCGCCTAACGTGCTGTTCTACGCGACATCGAACCGCCGCCACCTGATGCCGCGCGACATGATCGAGAACGAGCGCGGCACCGCCATCAACCCGTCCGAGGCGACCGAGGAAAAGGTCTCGCTGTCGGACCGCTTCGGGCTGTGGGTGGGCTTCCACAACACCGACCAGGACACCTACTTCGCCATGGTCGAGGGCTACGCCGCCGCCTACGGCCTGCTGCTGCCGAACGCGGAGTTGCGCGCCCAGGCGGCGGAATGGTCGATCACGCGCGGGGCGCGCTCCGGGCGCGTTGCGTGGCAGTTCATCCAGGATCTCGCCGGCCGTCTGGGCGTTGCCATCCGGGCGTGAGCGAAGGCCAGGGGCCTTGCCCCTGGACCCCAGCAAAGGCCAAGCCTTTGCAATCCATTCTTTAAGAACGGATTCTCAAGGCTGTGCCTTGAGCGGGTTCCAAGGGCAGCGCCCTTGGCCTTGCCTTACCCACCATATCCAAAATTTGTTAGAATGACCGACAACCATCGTGACGCCGCGCCGCCCCGCCCCAGGGCCGGCCGCGCCGTCCGCCGCGCCTGACCATCCCGGCCCGATTTTTGGGGCCTCGCGCCGGGTGGGGGATTTGCGCGCCTATCGCGCGCCGTGCCCTCGGTGTCGCCGTCGTCGGCGGACGGAGCGCGCCGTGTTTCCCCGGCTCTAAGCCGGGAAACACGGCGCACACCGTCCGCCCGGCGACACACCGCACGGCGCGCCGCGACGCCCCCGCCCGCATCTCAAGAACCCAATGCGTCCAATGGCTTGGCGGCAGCGCGCCGCGCGTCTCCGGCACCCCCGCGCATGGCGCGCACACGGCGCGCACCGCGCGCGGCACGGCGCGGGCCACGGCGCGCTCAGTCGATCTCGACCAGCACCGGCACATGGTCGGAGGGTTGGTCCTCCCCCCGCTCCCGCCGGTCCGGGATCGCCACCGTCAGCCGTTCGGCGAGCGTGGGGGACAGCAGCGCGTGGTCGATGCGCAGGCCGATGTCGCGCGGCCAGCACGCGCCCTGATAGTCCCAGAACGTCCACACCGGCCCGCCCGGGTGCAGCGCCCGCACCGCGTCCGTCAGGCCGAGCCACAGCAGCGAGCGGAAGGCCGCGCGGGATTGCGGGCGCACCAGCGCGTCCGTCGCCGGCAGCGCGCCGGGCGAAAGGTCGGCCTCGGTCGGGCAGACGTTGAAATCCCCCAGGATGGCCAGCGGCTCGTCAGCGGCCAGCAGCGCCGCCGCGCGCGCGCGCAGCAGGTCCATCCAGGCCAGCTTGTAGGCATACCCGGCCTCGCCGCCGGAATTGCCGTTCGGCAGGTAGATGCCGATCAGCGTGGCGCCGAGCGCGCGCACCTCGACATAGCGCGCCTGCGCGTCCTCGGCCGGCAGGCCGGGCAGCGCGCGGTGCACCACCGCGAACGGCACGCGGGAGAGCACGGCGACGCCGTTATACGCCTTCTGCCCCACTACCTCGGCCGTGTAGCCGAGGGCCGCGAAGCGGGCGGCGGGGAAGGCCGGCGCCTCGCATTTGATCTCTTGCAGGAACAGCACATCCGGCTGCGCGCGTTCCAGCCAGCGCGCCACATGGCCCTCGCGCTGGCGGATCGAATTGACGTTCCAGGTGGCCAGCTTCACTGGCTCAATCGATCGAAAAACTGGTGCCGCAGCCGCAGGACGAGGTGGCGTTCGGATTGCGTACGGTGAAATAGCTGCCCATCAGCTCGTCCGCGTAGTCCAGTTCCGCGCCGGCCAGCAGATCGAGGCTCGCCGGGTCGATCACCACGCGCGCCTGCCCGTGCTCCAGCACCACGTCGTCCGGCGCCTGTTCACGATCCAGGTCGAAGCGATATTGGAAGCCGCTGCACCCGCCGGCCAGCACGGCCACGCGCAGGGCTGCGCTGTCCTGTCCGGCGGCGATCTCGGCGATGCGGGCGGCGGCGCGGTCGGTGAGGCGGAATGGCGTGTTCATGCGCGCAACATAGGCGCCAACCGCGCTGGATTGAAGGGTGCGGAGGGTGTAAGGCGCCCGCGTGACCCAAACCCTCGCCCCGCGCGCCCAGGATCGTACCCCTTGGGCGGTGCACCCCGAGACCTCGCGCGGCCGGCTGCACCCGGAGCCGGAAAGCCCGACGCGCAGCCCGTGGCAGCGCGACCGCGACCGCATCATCCACTCCACGGCGTTCCGGCGGCTGCAATACAAGACGCAGGTCTTCGTCAATCACGAAGGCGATTTCTATCGCACCCGGCTGACGCACTCGCTGGAGGTGGCGCAGATCGCCCGTTCCGCCGCGCGCGAACTGGCGCTGGACGAGGATCTGGCCGAGGCGCTGGCGCTGGCGCACGACCTCGGCCACCCGCCGTTCGGCCACGCGGGCGAGGACGCGCTGGCGCTGGCCATGAAGCCGTTCGGCGGCTTCGACCACAACGCGCAAAGCCTGCGCGTGGTGACGCTGCTGGAAGCCCGCTACGCCGGGTTCGACGGGCTGAACCTGACCTGGGAGACGCTGGAGGGGCTGGCCAAGCACAACGGCCCGCTGCGCAAGCCGCCGCCCTATGTGGTGGACTACACCGCCCGGCACGACCTGGAACTGCACACCCACGCCTCGGCCGAGGCGCAGGTCGCGGCGCTGGCGGACGACATCGCCTATCACAGCCACGACCTGGACGACGGCTGGCGGGCGGGGCTGTTCACCGAGGCCGAGCTGTCGCACCTGCCGGTGGTCGGCGAGGCCCTGGCGCGGGCGCGCCAGGCGAGCCTGGACGTGCCCCCGCCCCGGCTGCGGCACGAGACCATCCGCCGCGTGATCCACACGCTGATCACCGACATGGTGGCCGAGACCCGGCGGCGCATCGCGGAGTTGAACCCGAGGGACGCGGAGGCGATCCGCCACGCCCGCGCCCCCGTCGTCGGCTTCAGCCCGCCGATGGCCGAGGCGAACCGCGCCATCAAGGACTTCCTGTTCGCGCGCATGTACCGCCACTGGCGCGTCAACCGCATGACCGCCAAGGCGCGCCGCCTGACCGGGGAGGTGTTCGCGCTGCTGCTGGCCGACACCACGCTGCTGCCGGACGACTGGCGCGGCCGCGCGGGGGAGCCGGGCACCGCGCGCGCCGCGATCACCGTCGCCGACTACGTGGGCGGCATGACCGACCGCTTCGCCCGCGAGGAACACCGGCGCCTGACCGATCTCTCGGTGCCGGGGTGAAGGCTAATGGCGTTAGCCTTCGCTTCGACGCGCCCCATGGACTGAGTTCTGGATGACAACGATGACACAAAATATTTTCGCCACCATGCGCGAGCGCGTGCTCGCCGCCCTGCGCGCCGACCTGCCGGACCTGCCGGAGGACACGATCGCGCGCATCGAGGTGACGCCGACGCGTGAGGCGGCGCATGGCGACATGGCGACGAACGCGGCGCTGGTCGCGGCCAAGCCGGCGCGGCGGCGGCCGCAAGACATCGCGGCGGGCCTCGTCGCGCGCCTGCTCGCCGAGCCCGAGATCGAGTCGGCCGAGGCGGCGGGGCCGGGCTTCGTGAACATCCGCCTGCGCACCGCAACCTTGCACGCGCACCTGCCGAACATCCTGCGCGCGGGCGAGGCGTACGGCGACAGCGGCGTGGGCGGCGGCGTGCGCACGAATGTCGAGTACGTCTCGGCCAACCCGACCGGGCCGATGCATGTCGGGCATTGCCGGGGTGCCGTGGTGGGTGACGCGCTGGCGAACCTGCTGGCCAAGGCCGGTTTCGCCGTCACCAAGGAATACGTCATCAACGACGCGGGCAATCAGGTGGTGGCGCTGGCGTGGGCCGCGTACTGGCGCTACCTGCAAGCCCTCGGCACCACGATGACCGAGGAGGATTTCTCCAACGAGGTTCCCGGCGGGCTGCAATATCGCGGCGACTATCTGCTGCCGGTGGGCGAAGCCCTGAAGCGGGACTTCGGCGACACGCTCGCCGGCGCGCACGCCACCATCGCAAGCCCGGAGTTGTGGCTGGAGACGGTGCGCACCTTCACCGTCGCCGCGATGATGGCCGGCATCCGCGACGATCTGGCGCTGCTGGGTGTCACACACGACGTGTTCAGCAGCGAACGGGCACTCGCGCAAACCGGTGCCACCGACAGGATCGTCGAGGAACTGCGCGCGAAGGATCTGATCTACGACGGCGTGCTGGAACCGCCCAAGGGCAAGACGCCGGAGGACTGGGAGCCGCGCGAGCAGACCCTGTTCCGCGCCACCCGCTTCGGCGACGACGTGGACCGCCCGCTGCGCAAATCCGATGGCAGCGCCACGTATTTTGCCAACGACATCGCCTATCACGCCGACAAGCTGGCGCGCGGGGCGGAGATCATGATCGACGTGTGGGGCGCCGACCACGGCGGCTATGTCTCGCGCATGCAGTCCGCCGTGCGCGCGCTGGGCGGCAAACTCGATGTCGTGCTCTGCCAGATCGTGCACGTGCTGAAGGATGGCGAGCCGGTGCGCATGTCCAAGCGCGCGGGCACTTACATCACGCTGCGCGACCTGCTGGAGGAAGTCGGGCGCGACGCGGTGCGCTTCACCATGCTGACGCGCAAATCCGACGCGCAGATGGAATTCGACATCGCCGCCGCCATCGCGCAGACGCGGGAAAACCCGGTGTTCTACGTGCAGTACGCGCATGCCCGCTGCCGCTCCGTGCTGCGCGCGGCGGCGGAACGGTTCGGCGCCGCGCAGGTGGACGCGGCGGCGCTGGCCGGCCTCGCGCTGGACAGCCTGGAGCACGAGGCCGAACTCGCGCTGATCCGCCGGCTTTTGGCCTGGCCGCGCACCGTCGAGGCCGCCGCGCTGGCACGCGAGCCGCACCGAATAGCGTTTTTCCTCTATGATTTAGCGGGCGACTTTCATATGCTGTGGAACCGGGGCAGGGACGATGCTGCGTTGCGGTTCCTCCAGGCCGACCGCGCCCCGGAGTCGCTCGCGCGCGTGGCCCTCGTGGCCGCGACGGCGGTGGTGATTCGGTCTGGCCTGGCCGTGATGGGCGTGACCCCCGTCGAAGAAATGCGCTGACCGGACGGCTGGCCCAGGTGCCCACGCGGCACCGCTCCCCGCCAGCCGGCCGGGCTGGCAGGGAAGGGCAGAACCTTGGCCGTGCGAGACGAGTTGGACATTCCGATGCCGGCGATGGCGCCGAGCTACCGCCCTTCGGCACGCCGGCAGGAGGCGATGGACCCCGCCACCAAGCGGCTGGCGATCTTCGCCAGCGTCATCGGCGCGGCGCTGCTGACGCTCGTCGCGGCGTGGTCGTTCACCGGCCACCATCGCGGCGGCGTACCGGTGATCGAGGCGGATAGCCGCCCGGTGAAGGTCAAGCCCGCCAACCCCGGCGGCATGCAGGTGGAAGGCGCCAACGACGCCATCCTCTCGGGCGAGAGCGACGGCAAGGCCACCGCCGCCCCCGGCCCGGAGACCCCGGCGCCGCAGGCGCTGAAGGCGCAGGAGGAAGCAGCCGCGCAAGCCGCGGCACCGCCGCCGCCGGCCGCGCCCACGGCCGAGGCCGCCAGCACGCCAGCCACCAGCACCCCGGCCACCAGCACCCCGGCCATCAGCACCCCGCCCGCCGCCACCACGGCCACCACCACGGCCGAGGCCAGCGCGCCCGCCGCGCCGCGCGCGCATCCCGCCCATGTCGCGGGCGCGCCCGCCGGCTCCACCGCGAACCAGGGCGGCGCCGCGATTCGCCTGATCCCGGGCGCGAGGCCGCCCG
>JAKBCB010000260.1 GCA_021808185.1 Pseudomonadota bacterium | reverse complement strand
CCGCAACGCGCGCAGGCCCTGCGCGGACGCCGCGGCCGGCTCGCGCCCCAGTTCGAACAGGACGCCGACGGCCGGCAACATGCCTTGCAGCAGCGACAGGATGCCGCGCGCTTCCTCGACGGTGCAGGCGACGAGATGCCGCTGGGGCATCCGCAACTCTGGCTCGGGCCGGCCGAGCCCGAGCGCGCCGGCGATCTGCTGCTCCAGCCAGCGCCGCACATCCGGCGGGGCCTGGCGGATCTGCTCGGGGGACAAGGTGAAACCGACCATGACCGGTCCTTCTCGGCGTGGAGGAATGACGCGCGGCGCGGAACCCCGTCAGCGACCCGGCATGTCCTGCGTGCCGGTGCCCCATGCCGGGGGCCGATGGACCGGCGGAACCCACTCGCGCACATGCGGCCACAGCTCGTGATCCGGCGTCTTGACGAGGTCCTTGTGCAGCGTGCCGATGATCTTGGCGTCGGTACCGGTATCGAGATGTTCGCGGATCGCGTTCAGAACGTGTGCCGGCGCGGCGATGACCAAGTCGTCGAACGTGTCGCCGACCGCCGCCGCGTTGAGCTGGCCCGCGACCACCTGCGCGAATTTCTCCTTCGCCAGCTCGTGCGGATCGTGTCGCGGTGCCTCGGCATGACGGGCCGACGAGCCGGTATGGTACGCGGCCCCCGGATGGTCGGAGCCGAGGTCGGACGACCGCTTGTGCGCTGCCGCCGAGTCGAACGCGCTGTCGCTGTGCAACGCGTTGTCGGTACCGGGCCGAACGAAGCGCGCATGTTCGCCGTCAGCGACGACCAGCAACAGCCTGCGATGCGTCGTCATGATTTGCGTCTCCACTTCCACACCGACAACTCTGGGGAGACACTGCGGCGGGCGGGGGCTGGCGTCATTGACATGCGTCAACCGCCGACGGGGGCAGCCGGTGGCTGCCGAACGGCGATTGCTAGGCGTCGCTGACATCGCGGCGCCCGCGATGGCGGCGGCGTTGCTTTGCGCGCCGGAAGTACCGCGGGGAAACGCGCGCGCCGTGATTTCACAGGGATTATTCCGATATCAAACGCATCTCGCCAATCACCCACCAAGGTTGACATTGTAAATCTGTGCGCTTCGGGATTAAGATGTTAAAAATATTGTTAAGGTGGCGGTGTGGCTCCCAAGGCCGCTTCCGGCCTCCTCAACAGCGTCAGGTGCGCCGGCTCGTCCGTCGCATCGGGCAGGGGTGGGGAACACAGGAGGCGAGACGACAGCAGGGATGGACCGTCCAGGGAGTGAACCGACCGGCTGCGGCCGCGCGATTGCGCCGCCCCCCCCGTGGCCCCGAATATGGAGAGGCCGCTGCGGAGCGTGGCAAGCCGGCGCGCCAGCCCGCCCCCTGCCGCGCCCCGGAGTGACGCGGGCCATCGCCTTGCTTGCCACATGCGCCGCATTGGCGACGCCGGCGGGCGCGCAGACGCTGCCTGCCACCGGCGGAGTGCCGCAAGGCTCGCCGGTCCCCCGCATCCTGCCCCCCACCGTGCCGGAAGTCTCCCCCGGCGTGGCGCCACCGCCCATCGCCCAGCCGGAGGCCGAAGTACCGAGCCGGCCGGTGCGGGTGGCGGACGTCTCCGTCACCGGCGTCACCGCCTACCCTCTGCCCGAGATCGCGCGGCTGGCCGATGGCCTGATCGGCGGCGCGGTGCCGCTGCCGCGCATCGATGCCGCCCGGCAGGCGATCCTGCAACGCTATCGCGGCGACGGCTACGTGCTGACGACGGTGTCCGTGCATCTCGATGCCGCCGGCCATCTCCGCTTCGATGTTACCGAGGGGCGGATCGCGAGCGTCAAGCTGGACGGGGATATCGGGCCGGCCGGTGTGCAGGTGCTGCGCTTCCTGAACCGATTGACCGAGCAGCAACCGATCACGTCCACCACGCTCGAACGCTATTTGCTGCTGGCGCAGGACGTGCCCGGTGTCACGCTGCACGCGGTGCTCAATCCCTCCGCGCAGGACCCAGGCGCACTCGACCTTGTCGCCGTGGTCAGCCGCAAGGCGATCTCTGGCCTCGCCACGGTGGACAACCGGGCCTTCCGGCTGACCGGACCGATCGAGGCGCTCGGTGTGCTGGACTTCAACAGCTACACCCAGTTCGGCGAGCAGACGGAGATCGCGTACTATCATACCTTCCCCAACAGCGAGAATTTCGGCCAGGCCTCGACCGAGATGTTCATCGGCTCGTCCGGCCTGCGCCTGCGCATCACCGGCGGTTCGGGTGTTACCAACCCGACAGGCGCCCTCGGGGCGGCGGGCTACCAGGGCACAACGACAGTGTTCGGCGCCATGGCGAGCTATCCGGTGCTGCGCTCACGCGAGCAGACGCTGAATGTACATCTCAGTTTCGATGGGCTGGACTCGACCATCGATACCGGGCCGTCGGGCAACCTCGTGCGGCAGAGCTTCGACTCGCTGCGCGTGCTGCGACTGGCGGGCGATTATGCGCTGGCCGATCTTTGGCTCGGTGCCGCGCGTCCGGCGACCAACGTGGTGTCGCTGCGTGCCTCGCACGGGTTGGACATTCTGGGTGCCACGACCAACGGCAACGCGCCGGATGCGCCCCGCCATGGCGAGCGCAGCGACTTCACGAAATACGATTTCAGCGCCAGCCGCACGCAGACGCTGTTCCGGCCCTGGGGCAACGCGAGCGTGGCGCTCATGGGCCTTGTCACCGGCCAATGGAGCGACTCGATCCTGCCGCCGGCCGAGCAGTTCTATCTCGGCGGCAGCAACTTCACGCGCGGCTATTATTCGGGCGAGGTGCTGGGCGACAAGGCACTGGCGGCGACGCTGGAATTGCAGCTCAACACCAGCTACGCGGCCACGGTGTTCGGCCAGCCGCTCGATGTCGCGACGCAGTACTATGTTTTCTACGACTGGGGTGAGACGTGGCAGAACCTGCAAAGCGATTCGCATGCGCGGATCAGCTCCGCCGGCGGCGGGGCGCGGATCACGCTGACCAGCTACACCGAACTGGATCTTGAAGCGCTGGAGCGGTTCAACCGCTACCCTGACGGGAACGGCCCCAACCTCTCGGCACTCAACGCGACGGCATTCTACTGGCGTGTCCTGGCGCGCTTCTGATGCGCCGGCGGAGGAGCAGCCCATGGCGAAGGCACGAGGCGGAGACGGCGTGAGGGTGCTTCGCACGGCCCGGCGCAGCCGCGCGGCGCTGATCCTGAGCACGGCGTTGCAGGCAAGCGTGGTGATGGTGCTGGCGCTGCCCGCCGCGGCGCAGCCGGCACCGAACGCGCGGCCGCAAGGCGGCGTGGTGGTGGCCGGCTCGGCCACGATCGGCCAGAGTGCCACGGCCACGACAATCACGCAGTCGAGCCAGCGGGCGGCGCTGAACTGGCAGAGCTTCAATGTCGGCAGCCAGCAACAGGTGACGTTCGTGCAGCCCTCGGCCGGCGCGGTGGCGCTGAACCGTGTCGTCGGGCCCGACCCGTCGCGGATCGCCGGGCGGATCGACGCCAACGGGCAGGTGATCCTGGTCAACCAGTCCGGCGTGATTTTCTACCAGGGCGCGCAGGTGAACGCGGCCGGGCTGATCGTCTCGGCCGCCGGGATCAGCAACCGCAATTTCATGGCCGGCACGCTGGCCTTCGACCAACCGGCCAAGCCGGGCGCCGTGGTGGAAAATCGCGGCAGCATTACCGTGAAGCAGGCCGGGCTGGCGGCGCTGGTGGCACCGCAGGTCGCCAACTCCGGCGTCATCAGCGCCACACTTGGCCATGTCGTGCTCGCGGGCGCCAAAACCGCGACGCTCGACCTGTACGGCGACGGGCTGCTCGCGCTGAACGTGACGAACCAGGTCACGCAGATGCCGGTCGGCCCGGACGGCAAGACCGCGACCGCGCTCGTCACCAACAGCGGCACCATCCTGGCTGAGGGCGGCACCGTGCAACTGACGGCACGGGCGGCGGATGGCGTGGTACAGAATCTGGTGCGCGCGGGCGGCAAGATCGGCGCCGCGTCCGTGGGCGGCAAGGCTGGCACCGTCGTGCTCGACGGCGTCGGCGGCTCCATCGTCGTCGAAGGCCAGCTTGCCGCGACCGGCGACGCGCCGGGCACGAAGGGCGGGGCCGTCGAGGTGGTCGCCAGCGGCAACGTGGCGGTCGCGGCGGGCGCGACGATCGACGTGTCGGGCCGCGGCGGCGGCGGCGTCGCCGCGATCGGTACCACGCTTCAGCGCGCGCGCGGCGGCCCATCGGTAACGCCGACGCGGACCGCCCGCAACGTCAGCGTGCAAAAGGGCGCCGTGATCGCGGCCAATGCGACCGGAGCAGGCGCCGGCGGGCGCGTGGCGGTGCTGTCGCGCGATACCACGCACATGGACGGCGCGATCGCCGCGAAGGGCGGCCCCCAGGGCGGCGCCGGCGGGTTTGTCGAAGTCTCGGGCACGCATCTCGGCATGACGGGCGCGGTCGATGTCTCCGCGCCGCACGGCGCGAGCGGGACCATCCTGCTCGATCCGTTGTACCTCGACATCGTGGCCGGCAGCGGCACCGACGACGGATTGTTCACGACCAATTCGGGCACGCTGACGGTGTTCGCCACCGGCGCGAACGGCACCGACACGATCTCGAACACCGTGCTCAACGGCTTCACTGGCAATGCCGTGTTGCAGGCACAGCACACGATCACCGTCGATACCAACGTCACCGTGGACATGGCTCACGCCTCGCTGACGCTGCAAGCGGGCGACAGCATCACCGTCGGCGCGGGCGCCAGCCTGTTCGCCAACGGCGACGTGCTGCTGGAGACCGGAAGCGCCGTGCCCTTCGCGCGGCGCGGCGCGGCACCGCCGTTGATCTCCATCCTCGGCGCGGTCGGTTCGACCACCGGATCGGTGGTCCTGCTCGCGGGCACGGGCGGCAGCGTCTCGCTCGCCGCGACCGGCGCCGTCGGCGCCGCGAGCGGGCAGCGCATCACGATCCAGACCGATGCCTTGTCGGTCGCCTCCGGCGCCGGATCGCTCAGCGCGCCCTTGGGCACCGTCGAGATCGCACCGGCGACGCTGAACGGCACCGTCAGCCTTGGCGGCGTGAACGGGCTGGCACTCGCGCAAAGTGTGATCAGCGCGGTGAGCGCGAACGTTCTGGAGATCGGCGCCGTCACCGTGGCGAACACGGCCACGACAACGGCCAGCGGCATTTCGGTGGACGGGGCGCTCGATTTCACCGGCAGCGCGCCGACGCTCGCCCTCACCACATCCGGCGCCGTGAGCGAGGTCGCGGGCGGGCAGTTGCTCAATGTCGGCACGCTCAGCGGCATCAGCGCGTCGCTCGATCTCTCGCTCGGCACGAACAGCATCGCCAATGTCGGCAGCTACAACACCGCCGGCGGCGCGTTCGCACTGACCGTCACCGGCAGCACAACGCTTGCCGGCCCGCTGACATCGGGCACAATCCAGGTTACCGCCGGCAGCGCCGGCAGCATCGACGTGACCGGGCAGGTATCCGGCAGCAACGTGACGCTCTCGGGCGGCTCGGTGTCGCTGGAGACGGCGGCCAACGTGCAGGGCTTCGGGATCAGGCTCGACGGCGCGTCCGGCATCGTGTTCAACGGCAACGCCCTGATGGGCAACGTCGAGGCGCTGGTCGATCTGACGACGGCCAACGGCAACATCAGCGAAGCCGCGACGAGCACGATCGTGACGGGCGGGTTGTCGAGCAGCGGCGGAGTGGTGGGCGACGTACGCCTGCTCGGCAAGAACGCGATCTCCGGCATTGACGGCTTCGCGGTCTCCAGCACGGTGCCGGGAAGCGGTAATTTC
>JAKBCB010000259.1 GCA_021808185.1 Pseudomonadota bacterium | reverse complement strand
GGGCTCCTGCACGAAGCGCAGCCGCTCGACCGCCGCGCGGCCGAGATGGCTGTTGATGCGCTCGATCAGCGCGGGCGCGACATGCTGCAACTCCATCGCCACCGGGCCGGTGCAGCCGATGGTTAGCGTGGCCGAGGTCAGCCGGCGCGGCGTGGTCAGCGCGGCGTAGGCGGGGCCCACGATGGCGGCCCAGTCCGCCAGCACCTGCGCGGTCGCGGCCATGCGGCCCCGGAACGCCGGGCGCACGACCCCGGGCACCAGCGCCGAGAGCGGGCGCGGACCATAGACAAAACGTCCCGCGCCGGTGCCGGGCTTGTCCTGTTCGTCGTCGCTCGCCATACCCCGCCCGTGTCCCCCGCATCGTCAGTCCCGCCGGCCGCCGCCCTGCTCGCCTGGTACGACCGGCACCGCCGCCGCCTGCCCTGGCGGGCGGAACCGGGGGAGGCGGCCGATCCGTACCGGGTCTGGCTCAGCGAGATCATGCTGCAACAGACCACCGTCGTCGCCGTCCTACCGTATTATGAAGCCTTCCTCACCCGCTTTCCCAGCGTGCGCGCGCTGGCCGAGGCGCCCGAGGCGGATGTGATGGCGGCCTGGGCGGGCCTTGGCTACTACGCGCGCGCCCGCAATCTGCATGCCTGCGCCAAGGCCGTGGCCGGCGCGGGCGGGTTTCCCCGCGATGTCGCGGGGCTGCGCGCGCTGCCGGGAATCGGGCCGTACACTGCCAGCGCCGTCGCCGCCATCGCGTTCGGGGTGCCGGCGGTGCCGGTGGACGGCAATGTCGAGCGCGTCGCCGCCCGCGTGTTCGCGGTCACGCAGGCGCTGCCCGCGGCGAAGCAAGACATCGCCGCCGCCGCCGCGCGGCTGGGCGAGCAGCCGGAGGCGCGCGCGCGCCCGTCCGATTTCGCGCAGGCGCTGTTCGACCTCGGCGCGACGGTGTGTACGCCGGCATCGCCTGCCTGCGGCGTGTGCCCCTGGCTCGGCGCCTGCGCCGCGCGCCGCGCCGGCATCGCCGCCGAGTTGCCGCGCAAGGCGCCGAAGCGGGCGCGCCCGTTGCGGCACGGGGTGCATTTCTGGCTGACCGATCCGGCCGGCCGCGTGCTGCTGCGCCGCCGCCCGCCGCGCGGGCTGCTGGGTGGCATGACGGAATTGCCCGGCACCGAATGGCGAGTCTCGCCGTGGGCCGCAACAGAGTGGCTGGCCTTCGCGCCCATGCGGGCGGAGTGGCGCCCGGCCGGGCAGGTGCGCCACGGCCTGACGCATTTCGAGCTTGCGATCGAGGTGGTCGCCGCCAGCGTGCCGGCGATCCGCGCCGAGGGCTTCCTGCGGCCGGTGGCGGATCTGGCGGGCGAGGCGTTGCCCTCGGTTATGCGCAAATGCGTGCGGGTAGCCTCGGCGGCGTAAGGCGCCCCGCGCGCTTGTAATGCCGCCGCCGACTCGCCAAATCCGGGGCACTCGGCGGGCAGCCTTTTTGCCGAGGATTTCTTCCCCGGAAGGGAAAATTTGCATGAAACTCGTTGCCCCCGCATTATCGCTGTCGGCGCCGCGCTGGGATGGCAGCCGCGTCTTGTTCGAGATCGCGGCGGCCGGCCGTGTCGTTCCGTGCGCCATCTCGCGTTCCGCCTTGCAGGACGTGACCGGGCGGCGGCAGTTCGCCGCCACCGAATTGCTGAAGAACTTCGTCGCTGCCCGGCCGCGCATCGAGGCGATCGCGGCGAGGATGTTCGGCGAACGGCCGGAGAGTGTCTCCGGCATTGTCAGCATCTGGGCCGACGACATCGATGATCCGCCGGCGGCCCCCGCCGTCGCGTCCGCCGTGCCGCGGCAAATGGGGGCCTAGCCGCCGACGGCCCGAAGCAGCCGAACTCAGGAGACCGACATGGCCAAGGGACAGAAGCGCAGCGGCCGCGAACCGAAGAAGCCGAAGGCCGACAAGAAGACCGCGCCCGCCACCAAGGTGTCGTTCATCAAGCCGGCATCCGCCTCGGCCGCCCCCCCCGGCAAGACCCCCGTCAAATAGGCTCGCGGAGGGAAACGACACCCCCTGCGACGTCGCGCGTTTGCAATTCGGAAAGAATTCGGCGCGCACGCTGCGGCATGATCGCCGACGCACCGACTGACACGCTGCTCGCTGACACCCTGCTCGACCAGGGGCTTACGCTCCACCGCGCCGGACGGCTGGAGGAGGCGGGGCGGTGCTACCGCGCGCTGCTCGCCGCGGCGCCGGGGCACGCGGACGGATCGCATTTGCTCGGGCTGGTCGAGCACGCCGCCGGCCGGCATGCGGCGGCGCTGACCCATCTGCGCGCGGCGGTGCGGCTGCGGCCGGAGGTCGCGAATTTTCACGCAAGCCTGGGCACCGCGAGCCTCGCCGCCGGCGATCTGGCCGCCGCCGAAGCGGGGTTTCGCGCGGCGCTGGGGCGCGAGCCGGGCAACGCCGACGCCTGGGCCAATCTTGGCCTCGCGCTGCTGCGCGATGCGCGCCCGGCGGAGGCGGAGGCGGCGTTGCGCGCGGCGGTGCGGCTGGCGCCCTCGGCCGCCGACGCGCGGGGCAATCTCGGCGCCTGCCTGCACCGGCTCGGCCGGCTGGACGAGGCGGCGGCAGCATTGCGCGCGGCGCTGCGGCTCGACCCGGGGCATGAGCCGGCGCTGGCGTGTCTGGGGCTGGTACTGGAGGCGCTGGGCGAGGTGGAGGACGCGGAGGCGTGCCATCGCGCGGCCCTGGCCTTGCGGCCGGACAGCGCCGCGAACGCCACCAATCTGGGCAACGTGCTGCGCGTGCTCGGCCGGTTCGACGAGGCGGAGGCGCTGCTGCGCCGTGCCGTGCGGCTGCGCCCGGACGCGGCGGATAGCTGGGCCAATCTCGGTGCCGTGCTGGCGGCGCAGGGGCGGCTGGCGGCGGCGGAAGCCGAGGCATGCTGCCAGCGCGCGCTGCGCCTCGATCCCGGCCACGCCGAGGCGCACACCACGCTCGGCACCGTGCAACTGCTGGCCGGGCGCATGCCGGAGGGGTTTGCCGGGCTGGAATGGCGCTGGCGGCGGCAGGGCTTCGCGCCGCCGCGTGCCATGGGCGTGCCGCGCTGGGACGGCGCGCCGCGCGGCGGGCGGACCCTGTTGCTGCACGCCGAACAGGGGCTGGGCGACAGCATCCAGATGCTGCGCTTCGTGCCCATGCTGGCCAAGGCCGGGCCGGTGGTGCTGGAGGTGCCGGCGACGCTGCGCGGCCTCGCCGACGGATTGGACCCGCGCGTGCGTGTGGTCACGGCCGGCGCGGCGCTGCCGCCGGTGGACCTGCATTGCCCGCTGCCCAGCCTGCCGCATGCACTGGGGCTGACGCTGGCCGACATCCCCGAGGATGTGCCGTATCTGCGCCCCGATCCGGCCGCCGTAGCCGGCTGGGCGGCGCGCGTGGCGGGGCTGCCGGGGCGGCGCGTCGGCCTGGTTTGGGCGGGCAATCCGGCCTATGCGGCGGACCGGCGCCGATCCATCCCGCCCGCGCTGCTCGCGCCGCTCGGGGCGGTCGGCGGGGTCTCGTTCGTCAGCCTGCAACGCGGCGCCGAGGGGCTGCCGGATCTCGCGCTGCACGACTGGACGGACGAGCTGGCGACGCTGGGCGACACGGCGGCACTGGTTTCGTGCCTGGATCTGGTGATAGCGGTCGATACGGCGGTGGCGCATCTGGCCGGGGCGCTCGGGCGGCCGGTGTGGCTGCTCAACCGCTTCGACAGCGATTGGCGCTGGCTGCGCGAGGGGGCGCGCTGTCCCTGGTATCCGACGCTGTTGCAGTTCCGCCAGCCCGAGCCAGGGGACTGGGCGGCGGCGGTGGCCGATGTCGCCTCGCGGCTGGCACGCTGCGTCGCGGGCGAGGTGGCCGCCGAGATCGCCGACTGAGCTACGCGCGCGCCGCGCGGAAGGCACGCATGGAAAACGCGGCGGCTTCCGGGGCGTAGATATGGTCCGCACCGACCGGGCAGGCGCGGCGCGCCGCGCAGCCGAGCGCCATGCAATCCGCCCCCGCCGGCCGCGAGAGATGCGCGGCGCAGGCGGCCACGTCGTAGCCATCCGGGCGGAAGGCGCCGACCGGGCAGGTGTGCAGGCACGGGCGATCGGCGCAGCCTTCGCACGGATGCGCGGCCGGCGGCAGCGCCGGCAACGGCAGCCGTTCTGCCAGCGCCACGGCGCCGCGATAGCTGTGCCACAGCCCCCAGACCGGATGGATCAGCAGCCCGAGCGGCGAAGCGAACACAGGCTCGGCCCGTTGTGCCCAGCGTTGGAACGCCAGCCAGGGCGGACCGCCGAACGGGAACAGCGCGGCGCCGCCGGCCGCCGCCGCGAGCGCGCCGATCACCCGGCGCGACCAGCGATCGAGCGGGTCGGGCGCGCCGTCCCGCGCTTCGGGCGCGGCGGCGAAGGCGGGCCAGCCGGCGCGCCCGGCGAAGCCGAGCAGCACCAGCGTGCCAGCTTGCGCGCCGTCCGGCATGGCCGGAACCTGATCGTGCGGCGCCGGATGGAACGCGCCGCGCCAGACCAGCCCGGACCACGGCGCGCGCGGCGTGCGCATGAAACCGGCCCATTCGGGTAGGCGATCGTTTTGCTGCTCTTGCATGCGCATTGCTCTAGGCCATTCATATATTCGTATGGTGTCAAGGCATCCAGAATGCCGCGAAGCCGTCGACTCGCGCGGGTCCGAGTCGGAGCGATGTTGGTACGTGTTTCGGCGTTGACGAAAACATTTGTCTAATCGAAAATACCAAAAGCGAATTCGCGGTGGACCATGACGTGACGATGAGCGCACCTGTCCTTGCCGAGCGGGCGCGCCTTGCGGCGTTGCACCGCTATGGCGTTCTCGACACGCCGCGCGAGGCCAGCTTCGATCGGCTGGCCAGGCTGGCCGCGCGGGTGATGGGAATGCCGATCGCGGCGGTGACGCTGGTGGATGCCGAGCGCGTCTGGTTCAAGGCCGAGATCGGGCTCGGCGCGACGGAGGTGCCGCGCCACATCGGCCTGTGCAGCCGCACCGTCGCGGCGTCCGGCCCGGTGCTGGAGATTTCGGACAGTTGGGCGGACGAGACGCTGGTGGGCAACCCGTTGCTCGGGCCGCCGGTGGATCTGCGCTTTTACGCGGGCGCCGCGCTGGTGACGCCGGATGGGTTCCGCATCGGCACGCTCTGCGTGATCGACCGGGTGGCCCGGCCGGGGCTGACGGCGGAGCAGCGGGCGACGCTGATCGATCTTGCCGGCGCGGTCATGACCGAGCTGGAACGGCGGCGGCAGGAACGCTTGCAGGAGCGCGCCACGGCGCGGCTTGCGCTGATCAACGACATCCTGGCGCTGGTTGGCAGCGCCACCGGCTTCGTGGCCGCCATCGAGGCTGCCATCGCCCGGCTCTGCCGGTACACCGGCGCGCTGAACGGGCATCTGTGGGACAATGTCGCCGGCCCCGGGGTGCGGGTGCTGGCGTTCGCCGCGCCGCAGGAGGTCGGGCCGCGGCAGCGCGCGGAGTTCTTCGCGGCCTTCGCCGAATCCTCCAAGGGTGTCACCGGGTCGGTCATGCCGGCCGATGACGCGCCCCTGATTCTGCCCGAAGTAACCGAGGCCGGTGCCAATGAATGGCCGTTGATCCGGTTCGGCCGCGAGTTCGGAATGCGCGCGTTTCTGCTGCATCCGCTCGGCGTCGGCGGCGCGCGTTTCGGACTGGCGCTGACCTTCGGCACGCCGCGCGAGGATTTGCAGGATGTCGCGGATCTGCTGGCCGATGTCGGACAGGCGATTCGCCCGGCGTTGCAGCGCAAACAGGCCGAGGACCGGCTGGCGCTGTTG
>JAKBCB010000258.1 GCA_021808185.1 Pseudomonadota bacterium | reverse complement strand
AGTGCCAGAAACTCCTGCCGGGGCAGGCGCCCCGTCAGCCGCACGCGCCCCTCCAGCCCGGGCTGGGCGGCCAGTTTCTCGGCCGCCGGGCGCAGATGCCCCTCGCCCGCGATGGTCAGATGCCAGAGCCCGGCGGCGCGGCGATCCGCAGCGAGGCGCCGGGCCGCCTCCAGCAGCACGGGGATGCCCTTGTGCTCCCCCAGATAGGCCGAGCAGACGAAGCGCACCGCCCCGTCCGGCGCCGGCCGCTTGGCGGCGGCGGGGACCGCGCCGAGGTCGATCCCGTTGGACAGCGCCATCAGCCGGTCCGGGGCAAACCCGGCGTCGCGATACGATTGCGCGAGATAGCGGCTGGGCGAGATCAGCCGGTCGGCGTGGCCCAGGCACCATGCCACATAGTCCCGGCGCAGCCGCATGGGCAGCACGGCCCCCGCCGGGTCCACGATCGTCGCCTGACAGTCGGCACAGCGTTCGTGGTCGGCGCAGATCCGTCCGTCCGTCCGCAGGCGCGTGGCCCGGAAACAGTGCCCCCAGTGATCGTGCAGCGTGACCAGGCAACGGGCGCCGGCCCGCCTGGCGGCCAGGATCATGTCGGCGCCCAGGCCGTTGAGGTTGTGAAACAGCACCGCATCGAGATCGTGCGCGGCGATCAGGCCGGCCACCCGGCGGGCCGCCACCGGCCAGTGAAAATTCAGCCCGGCGTCGAAGGAGCGCATCACCAGCCGATAGACCGGCAGGCCGTCATGCACATCGTAGCCAAGGCTGCCGGCGGGGTTCGCCTCGGACGCGCCGGTGGTGCCGGCCAGCACCACCACATGATGCCCACGCGCCGCCAGCGCCCGTGCCTGGCGATGCGCGACAAGCTCCGCGCCACCAACCGTTTGCGGTGGAAAGAAATTGCTGACGACCAGGACGCGATGAGGTGTCTCGGGCCTGGTCACGCACCACCGAAGAATTCGTTGAACCGGATTTGCGCGTGCGGCAGATCGTTCGCGCGATTGGGCGACCGCATCTATCTGGCGGTCTGTTGTCCGTCAAGCCAAGCGTAAGCCATGCGCGGCCGGTGTTTTTTGCTGTCCTGCCTGTCACCCGCCGGCAATGCTTGCCAATGCCAGCCGGGGCGATAACGTCGTTGCACAGATTCATGAGCCGGTTGCCGCGCATTGACCTTCGATCTGTCCATCATCCTGAACGTCCACGATGAAGCGACGTATATCGCGCGGACGCTGCGTTCGACCGAGGAGGCGGCGCGCTACGCCCGCGACCAGGGCGCGCGCGTCGAGCTGGTGATCGTGCTCGATCGTCCGGCGGCGGACCTGGCCGAGCGGATCGAGCGCTACGAGCCATCCTCCGGGTTCGACGGTTTCCAAGTCCTGACCGTGGACAACGGATCGCTGGGCCCGTCGCGCGCCGCGGGGATCGCGGCCGCGAGGGGGGAATTCGTGACCCTGTGCGATGCCGACGATCTGGTGTCGTTCAACGCCTTTGCCGCCTCGCTGGACGTGGCCCGCCGGGAAGGGCCGGATGCCATTGTCGTGCTGGAATTCATATTCGCCTTTGGGCGAGAGGATTGGGTCGGTCAGTACTCCAATTCCGACGCGGTGACGCCGCTTCGGTTCGTTACTTATAGTCCGTTTCCGGCGCGGATATTCGCGCCAAAATCGCTTTTTCTGGAAATCCCGCATGTCGACATCCCGCTTGGCGGGGCGTTTGCGTTTGAAGACTGGCACATCAACTGCGAAATGAGCGCCGCCGGCGTCCGGTTCGTGGTCGCGCCGGATACGATCCTGTTCTACCGGCGGCGGACGGCGAGCCTCTCGGCGGTTTTCGACCGCACATCCCTGCGCGTCATCCCGCCGACCAAATTCCTTCAGCCGGCCATCTTCCTTGCCGCCGCGCGGTCGGCCTACCGGCTTTACGAAGATCCGGAATCAGAACAGGAAGACGCCAGGATCGTCGATGCTCGCATGGATTTTCTCAAATCCTCGCTTTGCAGGGAGCTTGTGTATCCAGCCAACCGCATCGACCCGTCCATCGACATTCGCCGCTACGGCGCGGACCGCTCCTATGGCACACGGCGGCTGCCGGTTGCGCCCGGCATGGCTTACTACCGTCTGTGCCAGGCGCTCGGGCCGAACAGCACGTTCACGGATGTTGTCCTCGTCTCGATGCAACTCGACGACTATGCCGCCTGGTACATGGGCGAAGTGCTGGGTGCGCTGCGGACCGTCGATCCGGCCGCCCGGGTTCTGGTGTTCGCGGAACATCCGGTGGATCTGGAGCCGTTGCGAAGGCACGTTCCCATCGGCACGGTGCAGGTCGTGCTTGCGGAATTGCACCCCGGCCTCGCCGAAGCCGACAGGGATGCCCTGGCGGTCAAGGCGTTGCAGGCCGTCGCGCCAGCCGCGCGCATTCACTTCTGCCACTCGGCCTTCGCCTCGCGCTTCTGGCGGCGGTTCGCCCCGGTGTTTCCGGGGATGCGCGCGGTGCTCTATCGGCTGGGATACGGCGCCGAGGATGTCCAGGGACGGGCGTTTGGCTTCGACGACGATCTGGACCTGATTTCCGACTGTCTGCCGACGCTGCGCACGCTGATCGCCGACCGTGCGGCGATCCTGGAGCGCGACCTGGAGCGCATCGGCGCCATGGCCACGAAATGGGCATTGCTGCCCGCGCCGGTTGCCTGCCCCGCGCCGCCGCGTTCGCGCGACCAGCCCCGGCACCGTGTCATCTGGCTCACGGGGCCCCAGGGCGCGGGCGAGCGCGATGATGCGGCGGCCCTCATGGATGCGTTGTCGGCGCGCGGCGCGCGGCTTCAGGTCGAGCGCTGGCCCGCCCCGGCGCAAGAAAGCGACGGCGGCGCACCGCGTTCCTTTCTGGCGGAGCCGATTCACGGCGCGGTCGATCTCGACGGCGTTCTGTGTATCCTGGCCACCGCGTTCCATCCGGGGATGCAGAAACACGTTCTCGATGCGATGGCGGCCGGGGTTCCGGTGATCGCCGCCAGAAGCAGCGGGGTGGAAGATTTGGTGGATCATGGCCGCTGCGGGTTGCTCCTTCCCGAACCCCCGGCGGACAGCGACATGCTGGCGGTCTGCGCGGCGGCGATCGTGGAGATTTCCACGGATGCCGCTCGCTACGACGAGATGTCCGAGACCGCGCGCGCCGTGGTCCGCGCGCGCCACGAACCGGATGTTTTCCAAGCCACCGTAGGAAAGATTTTTGGTGACCGAGACTGAGCACGATACCCTGCTCGAGCAGCAACAACGGGACCGGCGGGTACTGCTGGCCTATGCGGCCCGCATCGACCGGCAAGCGGAGCAGATCGCCGGGCAGACCCAGCGTATCGCCCAGTTCGAGGCGGAGCACGCCGCGTCGCAGGAACGGCTTGCCCAGCAGGCCGCGCAACTGGCCGAGGTGCAGGCGCGCAGGGACAGCGAACTCGAACAGCTTGCCGCCCTGCGCGCGGAGCAGGAGGCGCTGCGGGCGGGGTTCCTGGAGCAGCAGGAGGCGCTGCGAACGAGCGTCCTGGAGCAGCAGGACGCCCTGCGAACGAGCCTGCTGAACCAGCAGGCCGCGCTGTTCGCCGAATTGCAGGCGCGCGGGGACAGCGAACTCGAACAGCTTGCCGCCCTGCGCGCGGAGCATGTCGCGCTGCGAACGGGCCTCCTCGCGCAACAGGCGGCGCAGCGGGACGCGCAGGAGGCCGAACTGCGGGCGCGCCGGGACAGCGAGCAGGAACAGCTTGCCGGCCTGCGCGCCGAGAGCGAGGCGTTCCGCATGATTCTCCTGAAGCAGCAGGCCGAGGTCCGGCGGCGCTACGAGCAGGAGATCGCCACGCTGCGCGATTGGCAGGACGGGATGATGCGCTCCCGGACATACCGGCTGCTCGTGCTGTATCGCGGCCTGTATCAGGCACCATTGATCGGCGCGCCGCTCCGCCTGATCCGCCGCGCCGTCTCGCTGGTGCTGCGCGGCCGCGGGTAGCGCGCGGGGGGGCGCTTATCTCGCGACGTTCGTCACGCGGGCGTCCGGAACCAGCGGCCAGAATTCGCGCTGCAAGATGTCAATCAGCGTTGAATAGTTTCCAGCGAACAGCGTCCAAAATTTTCCACTTTGTCAGCCTGCTTTCGGCTGTTTTTTGCGCTGTTTGAAGCGGAAGGAATCATTTCCGGTTTCCAGGATGTCGCAGTGGTGGGTGACACGATCGAGGAGGGCGGTTGTCATTTTTGGGTCACCGAAGACGCCGACCCATTCGGCGAAGGAGAGGTTGGTGGTGAAGATCAGCGAGGTTTTTTCGTAGATCTGGCTGATCAGGTGGAAGAGCAGGGCACCGCCAGAGGCCGGGAAAGGAAGATAGCCGAGTTCATCGATGATCACGGCGTCGGTCTGCACCAGCTGGCGCGCGAGATATCCGGCCCGTGCCTGCTGTTTCTCCCGCTCCAGCTGGTTGACCAAGTCGACGGCGTTGAAGAAGCGCACGCGTTTGCCCTGGTGGATTGCGGCGACCCCCAGGGCTGTGGCGATGTGGGTTTTGCCAGTGCCGGTGCCGCCGACCAGGATCAGATTGTGCGCGCTCGCCATGAAGCCTGCGGTTGCTAATTGCTGGATCTGCGCCTGCGGTAGCGGTGTTTCGGCCCAGTCGATGCCGGTCAGGTCGCGATGCGTCGGGAAGCGCGCGGCTTTCAGCTGGTAGCGCAGGCTGCGCACCTGGCGATCGGCAAGCTCGGCCTCGATCAGCCTGTCCAGCCAGGCTTCGGGCTGCATCGGCCGGCGCGGTCCCTCGGCCAGCAACTCGTTCCAGGCTGTAGCCATGCCGTAAAGATGCAGGGCTTTGAGCTGACCCAGCCGGTCAGGGGCTGACAAGGAAGGGGCCGACAGGGAGTTGCCGGCAGGCTTGGCGCCAAGATTAGTGGATGGCATGGCTGCCTCCGCGCAGATGGTCGTAGCGGCTGCAATCGGCACGCGGCTCGGTCTGCAGTTTCAGCATGTCGGGCACGAGGAGGGGGATTGGCGTGCTGGGTGCGACGAGGCGGCGCATCTCGTTCATCACCACGGCGGCGGTGACGACATTGCCATCCAGCACCAGTTCGCACGCCACCTGCAGCGGCTCCAGGCCAAGTTCACGCGCCAGCATCAGCAATTCGACAAAAGCGCGATCGCCTTTTGGGTGTTTGAGAATGCGGTCGCGCACACGCTGGATGGCGACCGGCAAATCCCATTGCTGGAACGGCACGCCATTGCGCAGTGCGCCGGGTTTGCGTTCCAGGATCGGCAGATAATGCCAGGGATCGCAGATCAGCTGATCGCGGCCAAAACGGCGGACATGTTCGGCGATCACAGCACCTTCGGCCACGATGCGCACGCTGTCGGCCGTGCTGCGTACCGAGACGGCGCGGCCGGCAAACGCCGCCGGCACGCTGTAGCGATTGCGATCCAGCGCCACCAGGCAGGTGCTGGACGCGCGCAGCATATGCTCGACATAGCCGTCGAACTGCGCGGTGATCGGCCTGAGCGAAAGCTGCTCCTCGGCGAAGCAGGCGGCGATGCTGTGCTCGGGCATCGTGGGATGTTTGCGCGCGGCCAGTTCGCGGCAGCGCGTGGCAAGCCATTCGTTTAGGGCTTCGAAGTCGGCAAACCGCGCGAGCGGCGTGAACAGCCATTCGCGAATATTGCCGACCTGGTTTTCGACCTGTCCCTTCTCCCAGCCCGACGCGGGCGTACAGGCCACCGGCTCGAACAGATAATGGTTGGCCAGCACCATGAAACGGCGATTGAACTGCCGTTCCTTGCCGGTGAAAAGCGCTTCCACGACGGCTTTGAGGTTGTCGTAGACCATGCG
>JAKBCB010000257.1 GCA_021808185.1 Pseudomonadota bacterium | reverse complement strand
TCTGATCACTGATCGACGATCCAGCTGCTGAAAGGCCGCCTCGGGGCAACCCGGGCGGCCTTTTTCTGTTGGCGTGGCCCGCCCCTCCCTGCGCGCGCATGCAGGCTGCGGTCGCCCGCATCCTGTCACCGCCCGCATCCTGCCATCCAATGTGATCGGAAACGCAAATTCTGCTTGCGGTAATACGACCGATCTAGTAATCGATGTCGAAGATCAAACGGGCGGCTGACGCAGCAGAAGGGTTATCGATATGATTCGGAACAGTTTGGTGGCGGCGGTCGGCCTCGCGGGGTTGGCAGGGTTGGCGGTGACACCGGCCGTGGCCAACACGATCAACACGAGCAACCCGGCCTATGCCTGCTCCGCAGGCACCTGCACGCAGAGCTTCAGCACCCCGCTGGGCACGGGCAGCGGCACCGTGCTCGACTGGAAAGGCAGCAGCTCGACCTTGCAGGTCTTCCAGATGAACCTGTTCAACTCGGCGCTCGGCACGCTGAACTCGGTGAACCTGACGCTCAGCTTCACCGGCAATATCACCAGCGGCAGCCTGACCAACACCAGTTCGAACACGCAGAGCTTCACCTTCAAGCAGGACACGCTGGTCTCGGCGGCGAGCACGCTCACGGTGCTCAACACCGCCCTGGCGGCGCTTGCGATCGATCCGTTCTACACGCTGCCGGTCACCAGTCTGGCGTCCGGGGCCAGCATCCCCATCCCGGCCGCCTCGTACTCCGGCGGCGCGTCGGTGACAGCGCCGCCACTGCCGGCGGCGGCGTTCGTCGGCACCGGGACAAGCAACATCGTGCTGTCCACCGCGACGACGGACGGCATCACCTCCGGCGGCGGCAACATCTCCTCGACGGTGTCCACCTACGCCATTGCCACGATGACCGTCGTGTACAACTACACCAACCCGGTGCCGGAACCCATCTCCGCCGCCCTGCTGGGCAGCGGGTTGCTGGGCCTGGGGCTGATCCGTCGGGCACGCCGCCGCGCCTGATCGCCGAACATTCTCGCGTCGCTGCAAGGGCCGCCCGGGCAACCGGGCGGCCCTTTCGTTTGCCCAGCCCCTACCGCCGCCCCGCCGCGAGGCCGCTGATGCCCCTTGACGCGCGCGCTCAGGCGTGAAAGATTTTTCTTGTCCAAGGAAAAAAATTCATGGGAGAGATGGCCTCCGAAGCTGTCCTGCTGAGTGCGGATGATGCGGCGCTCGCCACGCGCGCCGCCTGGCTCTATCACGCGGGCGGGTTCACTCAGACGGAAGTGGCGGAAAAGCTCGGCTTGGCCCCGGCCAAGGCGCATCGCCTGATCGCGCGCGCCACCCGCGCCGGCCTCGTTCGCGTGTTCGTCGAAGGGCCGATCGGCGGCTGTATCGCCGCTGAAGATGAGTTGCGCGCCCGCTTCGGCCTCGGTTTCTGCCGCGTGGTGCCCGCCCTCGACGAACCCGGGCTGCCGCTGCGCGCCCTTGGCACCGCCGCCGCCAGTTTCCTGCGCGATGTGCTGGAGCGCGGCGAACATCGCGTGATCGGTGTCGGCCACGGCCGCACACTGGCCGCCGCCGTGGACTTCCTGCCACGCGCGCTGGCGCCGCAAGTGCGCCTCGTCTCCCTGCTCGGCGGCCTGCCGCGCCGCATCAGCACCGGCCCGTTCGACGTGATCCACCGACTCGCGGAAAAGACCGGGGCGGAGGCGTATCTGCTGCCGGTGCCGATGGTCGCCAACACCCCGGCCGATGGCGCCGTGCTGCGCGCCCAGCGCGGCGTGGCCGAGACGCTGGCATTGGCCACCGAGGCAAGCCTCGTCCTCGCCGGCATCGGGGCGGTGGACTCGGCAGCCTTCCTGCCGATGGCCGGGATGGTGGCACCGGAGGAAGTGCGCGATCTGCGGGCACGCGGAGCGACGGGCGAAATGCTCGGTCGTTACTTCGCCGCCGACGGCGGGCTGATCGAGACCGAATTGCATGACCGCGTCATCGCGGTCCCCCCCTCCGCCATGCGCGGCCTCGTCGCCGTGGCGGGGGGCGAGGAGAAGGCAGACGCCATCAATGCCGTGCTGCGCAGCGGGCTGCTGCACGGCCTGATCACCGATGAGCCGACCGCGCGCCGGCTCGTCGCTGGCTCGTCATGACGCGCGGACAACGGGAGAGACATCGCTATGTACGAGAAGGCCAATGACCTCTTCGGCGCCTTCGTCGCCGGCCAGGTCGGCCGGCGCGAGCTGCTCAAGCGCGCCGCCGCCCTGGGGTTGACCACCGCCGCCGCGTCCCAGCTGCTCAATGCCGCCAGCACCCGCGCCATGGCCGCGGACTACAACTGGCAGGCGCACAAGGGCACGGCGCTGAAGCTGCTGCTCAACAAGCATCCGTACGCGGATGCAATGATCGCCGATATCGAGGCGTTCAAGACGCTGACCGGCATGAACGTCACCTGGGACATCTTTCCGGAGGATGTGTATTTCGACAAGGTGACGGCCGCCCTCTCGTCCGGCTCCACCGAATACGACGCGTTCATGACCGGCGCCTACATGACCTGGACCTATGGCCCGGCCGGCTGGGTGGTCGATCTGAACGAGTATCTCAAGGGCAAGTCCGCCCCCGGCTACGATTGGGAGGGTGTGCTGCCGGGTCTGCGGGCCTCCACCGCGTGGTCCGGCGTCCCCGGCGACAAGCTTGGCGGCGCCGGCTCCAAGCAATGGTGCCTGCCCTGGGGGTTCGAGGCGAACAACGTCACCTACAACCAGAAGATCTTCGAGAAGGTCGGCGTGCACGTCCCGAAGAATCTGCCGGACATGCTGGAGGTCGCGGCCAAGATCACCAAGGATGCCGGCGGGCCGTACGGCGTCGGCGTGCGCGGCAGCCGCTCCTGGGCGACGATCCACCCGGGCTTCCTGTCCGGCTACAGCAACTACGGGGCGGTGGATTTCACCCAGAGCGGCGGCAAGCTGAAGGCGGCGATGAACTCGCCGCAGGCCAAGGAATTCACCAAGCTCTGGGTGAAGATGATCCAGGACAGCGGGCCGAAGAACTGGGCGACCTACACGTGGTACCAGGTCGGCACGGACCTCGGCGCCGGCGCCTCGGGCATGATCTTCGATGCCGACATCCTCGGCTACTTCATGGATGGCGGGGACAACAAGGAAGCCGGGCATCTCGCCTACGACGCCTTCGCCGCCAACCCGGCCGCGACGGAGCCGACGGCGAATGTGTGGATCTGGTCGCTCGCGATGTCCAACTTCTCCAAGCACAAGGACGCGACCTGGGACTTCCTGCAATGGGCGACCGGGACCGATCATTGCATGTTCGGCGCCCGCAAGATGGACTTCGTGAACCCGATCCGCACCAAGGTCTGGGAGGACGCCGAGTTCAAGACCAAGATCGGCAAGTATCCCGGCTATCTTGAGCAGTATACCAAGACCGCGCCGAAAGCGCAGATCTACTTCACGCCGCAGCCCATGTTCTTCGACCTGACGACGGAGTGGGCCGCCGCCCTGCAACGCATGGTGGCCAAGGAAATCCCGGTGGACGAGGGCTTGGACAAGCTCGCGGCCAGCCTGGACAAGCAGTTGAAGGAAAACGGCCTGGGCTGATCAGGGCGTTCGGACCACGGCGCGCCCCCTCCCCGCGCGGGAGGGGGAAGCGCCGCCTTCTGGCAGCCGCCTTCCAGCCGAGGATTTCAGGGCACGCCCATGTCGGATACCGCACTTCCCAGCACCCCGGCCGCCGGCCCGCGTGGCGCGCGCCTGCTGCCGTACGTGCTCAGCCTGCCGGCGCTGCTGGTGTGCATCGGCATCCTGGTGCCGTTCTTCACCGCCGCCTATTACAGCCTGCAACGCTACAAACTTTCCATGCCGCAGCGGCGCGGCTTCATCTGGTTCGATCAGTACCTGAACTTCGCGACCGATAGCGATTTCTGGCACACCGTCTATGTCTCTCTGGTCTATACGGTGGCCACCGTGGTGCTGGAGCTTCTGCTCGGCCTCGGCATCGCGCTGTTGCTGCGCGAGCGTTCGCGGCTGAATAACGCCGCCTCGGTCGCGCTGCTGCTGCCGCTGATGACGGCGCCGGCGATTGCCGCCCTGATGTGGAAGCTGATGACCAATCCGGGCTTCGGCGTGCTCAGTTGGGTGATCGCACAGTTCGGCGTCACCGACTTCAAATGGGCCTCATCGCCCGCCACCGCGATGTTCACCGTGGTACTGGTGGATATGTGGGTCTATACGCCGTTCATCATGATTTTGCTGCTCGCCGGGCTACGCAGCCTGCCGACGCAACCGTTCGAGGCGGCGAAGCTCGATGGCGTGCCGGCGTATTTCGTGTTCTTCCGCATCACCCTGCCGATGCTGATGCCGTATATCGTCACGGCGACGCTGTTCCGGCTGCTGGACAGCATCCAGCAATTCGACATCGTGTATGCGATGACGCAGGGCGGGCCGGGCGATAGTCTTTTGCTGTTTCAGGTCAGCGCGTATCTCGATTTCTTCCAGTACACCAATGTCGGCCGCTCGGCGGCGCTGATGATGATCCTGTGGGCGATCACCTATGCGCTGTCCAACGTGTTCATCAAGCAATGGCTGAAGCTGCGGGAGCGCACACATGGCGCGCATTGAAGGTCAAAACAGCCGCCTGCCCGGCATCCTGCGCGGTGTCGCGCTGGCGGCGGTGCTGGTGTTCTTCCTGTTCCCGATCCTCTGGATCTTCCTGATGTCGTTCCAGACGAACGAAACCATCCTGCGCATCCCACCGAGCCTCGCCTTCACGCCGACGCTCATCAATTATACGTCGCTGATCTCGGGGCATTTGCAAACCTCGGCGGGGTCGCTCGATCTGCCGTTCATGCACAACCTGTTCAACTCGGTGCTGCTGTCGAGCGTGTCCGTCATCGTCGCGCTCATCCTCGGCGTGCCGGCGGCCTATGCCTTCGCGCGGTTCCGTTTCCGGCTCGGCGAGGACATCGCGTTCACGCTGCTCTCGTTCCGCTTCGCGCCGCCCTTGCTGGTGCTGCTGCCGCTGTCGCTGTATTTCAAGGATCTGGGGCTGTCGAACACCTACACCGGACTGATCTGGGTGTACCAGTTGATCTGCCTGCCGCTGATCCTGTGGATCGTGCGCGGCTATTTCGAGGATGCGAGCCCGGACATCGAATACGCCTATCGTGTCGATGGCCATTCGTGGTGGCGCGCCTTCACCCGCATCGCCATTCCGCTCGCCGGCCCCGGCATCGCCGCCGCGGGATTGCTCGCCTTCATCTTCGCGTGGAACAACTTCGTGTTCGCGCTGATCCTGGCCTCGGCGGACAAGCAGCCGGTGACAGTGGGGGCGCTCGCGTTCGTCACCGCCTCCGGCATCCAGTACGGCCAGATCGCGGCCGCGATCGTGCTCTCGATCATGCCCACCCTGGCGCTGGCGCTGTACGCGCAGCGCTGGCTGGTCGAGGGCCTCAGCCTGGGAGCGGTCAAGGGATGAGCGGATTTTCGCTGCGCAACCTGCACGTCAAATTCTCCCGCAACGAGGTGCTGCGCGGCATCGACCTCGATGTCGCGGCAGGCGAGACGCTGGTGCTGTTCGGCCCTTCCGGGTGCGGCAAGACGGTGCTGCTGCGCTGCATCGCCGGGCTCGAACCGGCGGCGCGGGGGCACGTCGCCATCGACGGTACCGACGTTTCCACCCGTGGGCCGGAAGCGCGCGGCGTCGGCATGGCGTTCCAGAATTTTGCCCTCTATCCGCACATGTCGGCGCGCGACAACATTTCCAGTCCGCTGCGGGCACGCGGTGCCAGCCCGTCCGAGGTCGAGGCGCGCGTGGCGAACGTGTCGGCCTTGCTCAAGATCGGCCACGTCCTCGTCCATCTT
>JAKBCB010000256.1 GCA_021808185.1 Pseudomonadota bacterium | reverse complement strand
CACCCGATCTGCTATGCCGCATCGTTCGATCCCGACGGCTGGAAGCGCGTGTCCGACGAGATGGTGCAGGAGGCGGGCGTGCAGCTCCGGCTGCATAGCTGGTTCTCCCACGCGCTGGTGCGGGACGGCGCGATGGCCGGCGTTGTGGTGGACGGCAAGGCGGGGCGGCAGGCGATCCTGGGCGGCATCGTGATCGACGCGACCGGCGACCTGGACGTGGCGGCGGATGCCGGCGCCGCGCATGTCCATGCCGGCTACATGGTGACGACGGTGTTCCGCCTCGGCGGCGTCGATACCGACGCGGCGGAGCGCTTCCAGTTCGAGCATCCGGCCGAGTTCGAGGCGATCGACAAGGAGGCGCGGCGGATCATCGGCGGCTCGTGGGATTACTGGTGGCTGAAGACGCCGCTGCCCGGCGTGGTGTGGTGCAACTGCCCGCACATGACCGGGCTGGACGGGCTGCGCATCGAGGATCTGACGGAAGCCGAGTTCGAGGGGCGGCGGCGCATCCACGCGATGGTGGAGTATGCGCGGGCGAAGATTCCCGGCTTCGCCCACTGCCACATCGTCGATATCGCGCCGCAGACCGGCGTGCGGCAGACGCGGCTGCTGGAAGGCGAGTACGTGGTGACGAAGGAGGATGTCGCCGGCCGCGTGCGCTTCCCCGACAGCATCGCGCGCGGGCGCGACTACTACACGCCGTATCGCGCGCTGCTGCCGCGCGGGATCGAAGGGCTGCTGGTCGCCGGGCGGCATTATTCGGCGACGCCGCCGGCGCAGAAGGTGTCGCGCGAAATCCCGCCCTGCATGGCGATGGGTGAGGCCGCCGGCACCGCGGCGGCGCTGGCGCTGGCATCCGGCGTCGCGGTGCGGAATGTCGATGTCGGCGCGTTGCAGCGCCGGCTGCGTGCGCAGGGTGCCGACCCGGGCGCGGAGGTGGCGCTGGTGGCGGCGCAATGAGCCCGCCGGATGCGCCGGTGAACGGAAGGAGCGAGGCGTTGACGCAAAAGACGGCACTGCCGCTGGCCGGCGTGCGGGTGATCGACTTCACCCAGGTCATGCTCGGCCCCTGCTGCACGCAGATGCTCGGCGACTGGGGCGCCGATGTCATCAAGATCGAGCGCATCGGCGCCGGCGACCTGTCGCGCACCTCGATCGACGATCCGGCGGGGCCGCTCAATCCGGTGTTCTGCAGCCTCAACCGCAACAAGCGCAGCATCGCGCTGGACCTGAAGGCCAAGGCGGGGCTGGCGATCGCGCGCCGGCTGGTGGAAAGCGCCGATGTCGTGGTCAACAATTTCCGCGCCGGCGTGATGGAGCGCATGGGCCTCGGCTACGACACACTGTCGGCGATCAACCCGCGCATCATCTTCGCCTTCGGCACCGGGTTCGGCACCGCCGGGCCGTATGCGCACAAGGGCGGGCAGGACATCCTGGCGCAGGCGATGAGCGGCGTGATGGCGCGCAAATGCGACCCGTCGGAGCCGCTGACCATCTACCCCACAGCACTTGCCGACTACTCGGCGGGGATGCATCTGGTGCAGGGCATCCTGGTTGCGCTGCTGCAACGCGAGCGCACCGGGCGCGGGCAATGCGTCGAAGTCTCGCTGTACGACAGTATGCTGGCGATGCAGATGCAGGAAGCGGCGATGTGGCTGATGCGCCAGCGCGAGTTTTCCTGGGGCGCGATGCCGTTCACCGGCGCGTTCGCCACCACCGACGGCGCGGTGGTGATCGTCGGCGCGTTCAAGGCCAATCCGCTGCGCGAAATCTGCCTCGCGCTGGGGCTGGAGGACCTGTCCGCCGATCCGCGCTTCGCCAGCCTGGACGTGGCGCGCCAGCACCGCGCCGCGCTGCACGACATCCTGCGCGCCCGCATCGCCACCGCCAGCACCGCGCACTGGCTGGAGCGGCTGGAGGCGCGCGACCTGCTGTGCGCGCCGGTGCGCACGCTGGGCGAGGCGCTGGAGGACGAACAGGCGACGGTGAACCACATGGTGATGCGCGGCGATTCGCTTGGGCTGGTCGGCTCGCCGGTGCATCTGTCGGCCGGCGAGACCGCGCTGCGCTATCCGCCGCCGGCGCTGGGTGCGGATGGTGCGGCGATCCTGGAGCAGCACGGCTACACGATGGAGGCGATTGCCGGCCTGCGCGCCGACGGGGTGGTGGCATGACCGTCCGGCTGGACATTGCCGGGCATGTCGCGCGCGTCACCATCGACCGGCCGGAGGTGCTGAACGCGCTGGATGCGGCGGCGGAGGCCGAGCTGGAAGCGATCTGGCAGCTTCTGGAGGCGGATCGGGACGTGCGCGCGGTGGTGCTGACCGGCGCGGGGGAGCGGGCCTTCTGCACCGGGGCGGACATGAAATCGGTCGGCCGCTCCGGCCTGGAATACTGGGCGGCGGCGCGGCCGGCGGGGTTCGGCGGCATCGCGCTGCGCAGCACGCTCGACATCCCGGTGATCGCGCGCGTCAACGGCCATGCGCTGGGCGGCGGGTTCGAGATGGTGCTGGGCTGCGACCTGGTGATCGCCGCCGAGACCGCGAGCTTCGGCCTGCCGGAACCGCGCGTCGGCCGGCTGCCGCTGGATGGCGGCATGGTCCTGCTGCAGCGGCAGGTGCCGCACCGGCAGGCGATGGGCATGCTGCTGACCGGCCGGCGCATTGCGGCGGCGGAGGCGCGGGCGATGGGGCTGGTGAACGAGGTGGTGCCGCGCGCCGAACTGGATGCCGCGGTCGATCGCTGGCTCGCCGACATCCTCGCCTGCGCGCCGCTATCGCTGCGCGCCATCAAGCAGACGGTGCGGCGCACCGCGGAGCTTGCGCCGGCCGCGGCGCAGGCGATGCGGCTGCCGGCGCTGATCGAATGCCTGCAATCGGCGGACGGGGAGGAAGGCGTGCGCGCCTTCCGCGAGAAGCGCGCCCCGGTCTGGTCCGGGCGCTGATGCACGCGACCGTCCTGCGCTATGTGCGGGAGATCGGGCGCAGCGGCTCCATCCGTCGCGCGGCGCTGCGGCTCAACGTCGCCTCGACCGCGGTGAACCGGCAGTTGCTGGCGCTGGAGGCGCAGCTCGGCGTGCGGCTGTTCGATCGGCTGCCGCAGGGCGTGCGGCCGACCCCGGCCGGCGCGCTGCTGCTGCGCCATGTCGGCGACACGCTCGGCAGCTACGAACGGCTGCTGGCGGAGCTGGACGGGCTGCGCGGGCTGCGCAGCGGGCATGTGCGGATCGTCGCGCTGGACAGCCTGCTGGTGGATTTCCTGCCGCGCGTGCTGGCGCGCTTCGCGACCAACCACGGCGCCGTCAGCTATTCCGTGCAGACCGCAGCACCGACCGCGGTGTTTCAGGAAATCGTCGCCGGGGAGGCGGAACTCGGCCTCACCTTCGTCGCCCCCGCGAGCCCCGCGGTGAAGCTGGTCGCCGCGGTCTCGACGCCGATCGGCCTGCTGACCGCCCATAACGATCCGCTGCGGCGGGTGCAGCCGGTGACCTTCGCCGCCCTCGCCGGGCGGCCGGTGCTGTTGCAGCACGAGACGCTGCCGGCCGAGATCGACCCCGATTTCGCCGCGTTCTGCGCCGGCGCCAGCCGGCGGCTGTTGTCCAATTCGCTGGCGATGCTCGGCCGCTCTGTGCAGGCCGGCATGGGCGTCGCCTTCTTCACCCGCATGGGCTTCCGCCGCGAGATCGCGGAGGGCCAGTTGCAGTGGCTGCGCCTTGAATCACCGAAGCTGAATGCGCTGAAGCTCGGCCTCTATGCGCCGGCGCGGCGCACGCTGCTGCCGGCGGCCAGCGCCCTCCTGGACACGTTGAAAACCAGTCTGCCGGAATTGGAACGCGCGAAGTGACGGAACTCGTGATCGATGGCGCCTTTGCGCTGCTGGATGAGCCGCCGCCCGGCGGCCGTTTCGCCGAGGCGAGCGTGCTGGTGCAGGGGCGCCGCATCGCCGCGGTGGCGACGCGCGTGGACGACCGTGCGGCGCTGCGCGCGCGGGCGACGCGGATCGAGGACGGGCGCGGCCACTGGCTGATCCCCGGCCTGATCGACGCACATGCGCACGGCTACGCGACCCTGCTGCGCGGCACCGAGAATGCGATGCCGCTGGAACTGTGGGCGCTGTTCACGGTGCTGTACGGCCGCGCCTTCACCGCGGCGACGCTGCGCGCGGCGGTGCTGCTGGGGGCAGCGGAACGCATCCGCGCCGGCATCACCGGCTGGATCGACCATTCGCCGATGCAGCATCTGGCGGATGCGGCGATCGCGGCGCACGAGGCGAGCGGCCTGCGCGTCGGCTATGCGCCGTTCCTGCACGATACCGGCGATGAGACGCTGCTGGGTGTGCATCTGCCGCCCGACGTGGCCGGCATTGCCGGCGGCGCGCCGGTGCTGGACCCGGACGCCTATGCGGCGCGCTTCGCCGAAATGGTGGCCCGCGCGGCGGGCGGGTCCGGCCGGGTGCGCGTGCTGCTCGGCCCGAACGCACCGCAGCGCTGCTCCGCCCGGGCCTGGGCGCTGTGGCGCGAGTTGCGGGATCGCCACGGGGTGGCCGTGCACACGCACCTGATGGAGACGCGCGCGCAGGCGGAGATCGGCGCGCGGCTGTATCCCGGCGGTCTGGTCGCGGCGATGGCGCAGGAGGGGCTGCTGGACGGCAATCTGTCGGTCGCGCACGGCATCTGGCTCTCCCGCGCCGAGCGGGAGGTGCTGGCGGCGCACGGCGTCACGCTGGTCCACAATCCGGCGAGCAACCTGATGCTGGGCAGCGGCATCCTGCCGCTGGCCGAGTCGCGCGACGCCGGCCTGCCGGTCGCGCTCGGCACCGATTCGTCGAACACCGGCGGCCGGCACGACCATTTCGCGACGATGCGGCTGGCGATGATGCTGCCGCGCGTCGCCGATGCCGACCATCGCACCTGGCCGCACGGCGCGGAGGCGCTGGCGATGGCGACGCGCAATGGCGCCGGCGTGCTCGATCGCGCCGGGGAGCTGGGGCGGATCGCGCCGGGGCAGCTTGCCGACCTCGTGCTGGTGCGGCGGGGCGCGGCGGCCACGCTCGCCTTCGATGCCAGCGCGGACGCGCTGGTGCAGCATGCCGGGCCGGAACACGTCACCGCCGCGATGGTCGATGGCGCCTGGGTGCTGCGCGACGGCCGCATCCTGGCGTTCGACGAGGCGGCGGCGCTGGCCGACGCGGCCGAGGCGATGGCGGCGCTGCGCACCCGCACGCTCGCCGGCCGTTCGACGCTGGCGGCCGCGGTGCCGCGGCACGCCGCCAGCCTGGGTTTCAGGCCGGCCTGAAGCGCGGGTCGCGCAGCAGCGCCGCCAGCGCGTCCGGCGCGATGCAGAAGCCGGCATGCGGCGCCTCCGCCTGCAATGCCGGGGCACCGAGCAGGCAGCCGTAATGCAGCCCGCGCAGGGCGGCGAGGCGGCGGTAGCGCCAGCGCGGCCGGCGGATGGATTGCAGTTCGCACAGCGCGGCGCCGGCGCCGCAGAAGCCGATATTCGCCAGCCCCGGCCCGTGCGGCGCGATGATGTGGGACGCCTCGGCGAACAGCCGCGCCTGCAACGGGATCGACAGGTCGCTGAGCGTGACGGCGACGAAGCCGGCTTCGGCCAGTTGCGCGATGATCGCGGCCTCGTTCAGCAGCGGCGGCGAATCCCCGGCCGGCTGGCAAAGATACACGCGCCGCCAGCGCGCCGGCGGGGCGGCCGGCGGATGGCCGCAGCGCGTCGCCAGCGCATCGAACCCCGCCAGCACCACCCGCCGCGGAACCGAAGCCGCATCCAGGCCGGGGACGTAGAACAGCCGCTGCACCACCAAGCGGGCGGCGGCGGACAGCGCGATGCGTGGC
>JAKBCB010000255.1 GCA_021808185.1 Pseudomonadota bacterium | reverse complement strand
CCGTGTTCTCCGGCATCGGCCGGTTCGAGGGGCGGTCGAGCCTAGCCAGTTGGCTGTTCGCCATCGTACTGAACCGTGCGCGCACCCGCGCCACCCGCGAGCGCAGGCTGGTCGCGCTGCCGGCGCTCGATGGCGCGGACGGGCAGGAGCGGGCGGTGCCGGTCGAGCGTTTCGTCCCTGACGGGCATTGGACGGAGGCGCCGCGCCTGTGGGACGAACTGGACCCGGAGCGCGTGGTCGGCGGCAAGCAGCTCTGGGCGCATGTGCAGGACGCCATCGAGGCGCTGCCGGCCGGCCAGAAAGCCGTCATCATCCTGCGCGACATCGAGGCGCGCACGGCCGAGGAAGCCTGCGAGCTGCTGGAGATTTCGCCCGAGAACCAGCGCGTGCTGCTGCACCGCGCGCGTGGCCGCGTGCGCCGGAGCATCGAGGTTCTGATCGAGGGCGGCTCCGCGACCGCGCCGGCGGCGCGGCCCGCGGTCGCGGTGGCACCGAAGCGCGGCGGCGGGCTGCGGCGGTTGCTGGGGTGGCTGCTGCCTCCGGTGCCCGGCTGGGCCTGACGCCGCGCGTCATGGCCGCTATGGTGGTCGCCCGAATCGCCGAGAAGCACCATGACGCCACGTCCTACCATCATCGATTGCGACCCGGGCACCGACGATGCCATCGCGCTATGGCTCGCGTTTGCCTCGCCCGAGCTGGATGTGCGGCTCGTCACCGTGGTCGGCGGCAATGTCGGCCTGGACCGCACGCTGACCAACGCGCGCGCCATTGTCGGCCTCAGCGGCAAACCTGTGCCGGTGGTGGGGGGCGCGGACCGGGCGCTGCTCGGCCCCTTCGCGGATGCCGCCTATGTGCATGGCGATAACGGCCTCGGCGGCCTGGAACTGCCGGAGGGGCCGCCGGCCGCGCCGGGCTTGGCCGTGGATGCATTGCGCGCGGCCCTGCGCGCGGCCGAACCGGCCTCCGTCACGCTGGTCGGCCTCGGCCCGGCCACCAATCTCGGCCTGCTGCTGGCGAGCGAACCGGCGCTGGCCGCGAAACTGTCCGAGATCGTGCTGATGACCGGCGCGCTGGCCGAGGGCAATGTCACCCCGTCCGCCGAGTTCAACGCCTGGAACGACCCGGAGGCGCTGTCCATCGTGCTCGGCTGCGGCGCGCCGGTGACACTGGCGACGCTCGATGTCACCAATCAGGCGCTCTGCACGCCGTCGCACATCGCGGCACTGCGCGCGGCGGGGCAGGGGGCCTGTGCCCGCGCCGCCGCCGCGATCTGGGACAGCGTGCCGCCGTCGCGCCGCGCCGATGGCTTGGGCCACGAGCAGCACGATGCCTGCGCCATCATGTGGCTGGTCGCGCCGCAGTTGTTCACCGGGCGCGCGGTGCATGCGGCGATGGATCTCGGCCCCGGCCCCGGCCGTGGCCGCACCGTGATCGACCGTTGGGGCCGAACCCGCCAGCCGCACAACGCACGGTTTCTGGAGACGCTCGACCCGGCCGGGTTCTTCGACCTGCTGATCCGCCGCTTGGCGCGCCTGCCGTAGCGGCGCCTGCTGGTCGGCCCGCGAGGATGCGCGTTGGCGCCGGCCGCGCGCCTATTGCGCGGCTTGCGGTTTCAACGCTATCTGCAATGACCGCCATACGACAAGGTCGGCGGCAGACATCAGGGAGAGATTGATGATAAAAGTCAGTGTCCTGTATCCGAGCGGCGACGGCGCCACGTTCGACATGGGCTATTACTGCGACAGCCATATGGCGATGGTGCGCGATACCCTGGGCGCCGTTTGCAAGAACATCGCCGTGGAGCAGGGGCTGGCGGGCGGGGCGCCGGGCGCGCCGCCCACCTACGTGGCGATGGGCCATTTGTATTTCGAATCGGTGCCGGAATTTCAGGCGGCCTTCGCCACGCACGCGCCGAAATTCCTGGCCGACATCCCGAACTTCACCAACGTCCATCCGGTGATCCAGGTCAGCGAAGTCAAGATGTAACCGCGCGGCCGGCTAATCCTCGCCCAGCGCCGGCTTGGCAGGGGCTTTCGCCGACGCCACCATGTCGCGCAGCGCCAGCACCACCGGATGCGCCACGTCGCGCGGGACGATGAGGCGGGTCGGGGCCAGGAAGCGGATCGTGCGTCCGGCGCGGGTTTTCTCGGTGAACGAGATCCGCACCGTGCGCACGTCCGGGCCGCGCCATTCGGTGACATCGGCCACCAGCGTCAGGGGCACCGAGACTGTCCGGCCGTAGCCGATGCCGACGATCAGGGTGTCACCCTCCATCGCGACCCGGCGCAGGCCGGCAGACCAGAACGCCACCACCGGCAGCAACAGGAACGGGATCAACAGCAGCAGCAGGACGATCCGGGTGAAAACCCCGGTCGCGCCGCCCGCCGCCAGCGCGTGCGCGGCGAGCACCTGATGCAGGAAAACCCGGATCATGAAATACACCACCACCAGCCAGACCAGCATCGGGGCCAGTTGCAGCGCGAGTGTCAGACGCGAGGACAGCACCTCCCGCTCCGGGACCGGCATCGCGGGGCTACGCCGCCGGCGCGGGGTGGCGAAGGCGTGTCATGTCGATCTCCGGGCTTCGCGCGGCCCATCGCCGCGCGCGGAGTCTGATCCGAAACGAGGCCGCTTCGCAACGCCTACTTGGTGCCGAACAGCCGGTCCCCGGCGTCGCCCAGGCCGGGGCGGATGTAGCCGTGATCGTCGAGTTGCCGATCCACCGCACAGGTGAACACCTCCACGTCCGGATGCGCCTCGGTGAGCACTTTCAGCCCCTCGGGTGCCGAGATCAGGCAGACGAAGCGCAGTTGCGACGCACCGGCTGCCTTGAGGCGAGAGATCGCGGCGGCGGCGGAATGCCCGGTTGCCAGCATCGGATCGACCACGATCACCAGGCGCTCGGAAATATCCTCCGGCACCTTCATGTAATACTCGACCGGTTGCAGCGTCGTCGGGTCGCGATACAGACCGATATGGCCGACGCGTGCATTGGGCACGGCATCCAGCATCCCCTCCAGGATGCCGTTGCCGGCGCGCAGGATAGAGACAAGGCAGAGCTTCTTGCCGGAGATATGCCGCCCCGTCATCGCCTCCAGCGGCGTCTCGATGGTCACGTCTTCCAGCGGCAGGTCGCGGGTGAGTTCGTAACAGGCGAGCAGGCTGATCTCGCGCGCGATGCGGCGGAAATCCGCGACCGGGGTTTCCTTCTGGCGCAGCAGCGTGAGCTTGTGCTGGATCAGCGGGTGATCGAGGACGGTGATTTGTGACATGGCGGCATACTCCGGCGCGGACTCGCGGGGGTGTAATCTCCCGCGCCGGGGAAGGCTAGGGCCGCGCGCGACGGCGTGGGGGCAAACGCGCACTGGCCGATGCTGCCGGTGCCGTCGAAGTCGCCGCCGATCTCGAGCGCGCCTGGGTGGCCAGAGTCAGATCCGCCACGCCTCATACATGCTGGCCGCCGTTGATATGCAGCTCGGTGCCGTTCACGTAGCTCGCGGCATCGCTGCACAGGAAATAGATCGCCGAGGCAACCTCGGACGGCTTGCCCAGCCGGCGCATCGGCACCTCGCGGTCGGCGAAGGCGGCGGTGCCGGGGGAGAGGATCGCGGTATCGATCTCGCCTGGAGAGATCGCGTTGGTGCGCACCCCGAGCGGGGCGAACTCGGCCGCCATCTCGCGCGTCAGCGTCAGCAGCGCCGCCTTGCTGCTGGCATAGGCCGCGCCCGCATACGGATGCACGCGCGTGCCCGCGATCGAGGTGACGTTGACGATCGAGCCTTGTGCGGCGGAGAGGCAGTCGATCAGCCCCTTGGCGAGCAGCGCAGTGGAGAAGAGATTGACGTTGAACACGCCGAGCCACGTCGCGTAGTCCGAGTTCAGCACGCCGAGCCGCGCGCCGCCGGGGCCTTTCGGCGAAATGCCGGCGTTGTTGACCAGCGCGTCGAGTCGCCCGTCCGGCAGGCGGCGGCGGATTTCCTCCAGCCCCGGCCCGAAATGCTCGATGTTGCCGAGGTCGAGCTGCACATGGTTCTCCGGCCCGCCGAGCCAGGGGCAGCGGGGCGAGAACGCCTGGCGCGAGAGGGTGAGCACCCGCCAGCCATTGTCGGCGAACAATTTGCCGGTCGCGTGGCCGATGCCACGGCTGGCGCCGGTCAGCAGCATAATGCGCTGGGTCATGCGGGTCGTCCCTGGGAATTCACGTCAACGAGTTAGCATATCACGTTCCCCGTGCCTGTGCGTGCCCGCCTTGACGCGGCCCGAAGGCTAATGCCATTAGCCTTCAAGGCTAACGCCATTAGCCTTCGGAGGCGACCATGCCCGACGCCGCTGCCCGCCCGCCCGCTGCTATCGGCGCCCTCCGCGCGTTGCTCCGCGCCGAGGGGGTGGCGGAATTCATGGTGCTGGCTTTGCTGTACGAGCGCGTCGGTGGGCCGTGGTGGCTGTTCGCCATGCTTTTCCTCACGCCGGATCTGAGCTTCCTGGCCTATCTCGCGGGGGCGCGCGTGGGGGCCGTCGCGTACAACGCGGTTCATGCCGTGGTGGCCCCGGCGCTGCTTGGCGCCGCGGCGCTTGTGGTCGGCTGGCCGCTCGGTGTGTCGCTGGCCCTGATCTGGGCCGCGCACATCCAGATCGACCGTGCGCTCGGCTACGGGCTGAAATACGCGAGCGGCTTCGGCGACACGCATCTTGGCCGCATCGGAAAGGTGGCCTGACATGTGCCCCGCCCCGGCCCGCACCACCGATGCCGCCATCGTCACCGCCGCCCGCGCGCTGCTGGAACGCGATGGGCCGGCCGGGGTGACGATGCAGGCGGTGGGCGCCGCCGTCGGGGTGCGCGGCCCGTCGCTGTACAAGCGCATCGCCGACCGCGCGGCACTGCTGCGCGCGATCGAGGCCGAGGCGCTCGCGGAGCTTGGCGCGCGGCTGGAGGCGGTGGCTGGCCCCCCGGCGCGGCTGGCGGCGCGGCGCATGGCCGTGGCCTATCGGGCGTTCGCGCGCGAATCGCCCAAGACCTACGCCATGCTGTTCTCACCGGAACGCTGGGACGAAGCGGGCGACGCGGCGCGCGCGCGGGCGGTGGCGCCCGTGCTCGCGGTCACGGCGGCGCTGGCGGGGCAGGCGGATGCGCTGGCGGCGGCGCGGCTGTTGACGGCGTTCCTGCATGGCTGGGTGAGCATGGAACTCGCTGGCGCATTCCGCCTCGGTGGCGATGTCGAGGCGGCGTTCGCCTATGCGCTGGACGCAACGATCGAGGGGATCGAGGCGCGCCGCGCCGCCGCCCGGATTTAGGAAGATGCCGTTACAAGCTGTCTATATTCCATTGGCAGATCTTTTGTGAGCGTAGCATAATGTTGCGCGGTACCGCATGGCGCCGTCGTTTCTATCTCGAAGAATGAGGACCGCGCACGCCCATGAAATGGAAGCCGATCCCGCGCGCCGCCGCGATGCTGTCGCTCTGCCTGTCGTTGCTTTGCCCGGGGCTTGCTTTGGCGGCCGAGCCGTTCAGCGGCATATGGGAAGGCACATGGGAGGATCTGGCATCCCACAAGGGGGGTGAAGCGGCCATCTCCGTCTGGCCCGATGGCACCGTCCTGGGCGTGATCGGCAACACCATCGCCAAGGCGACCGGCGCGATCACCGGCACGCGCGATGCCAATGGCGGGGTCCATCTGCGCTACAGCTACGACAACGGCCAGACCGTCTATCGCGCCGAAGGCACGCTGGCCATCGCGCCCGACGGCCATCTGAAGGGCGAGACGGCGTTCATCGATCCGCGCGGCGTTCGCTTCGCGATGGGCGCGTTCGATCTCGCCAACCCCAACGCCGCCAACAAGCCGGCCGCCGTGCCGGC